>JAYKJC010000373.1:0-6461 GCA_035285885.1 Leptolyngbyaceae cyanobacterium
CAGGTTTTCGTCTAAGTTGTGATGCGGAGCTTGCGTCTTGAGAGTAAGTTGAATGCGTTTGATTGGCGCATCATCCGGTTGGAAATGATGGATTACATCTCGACAAAACTGTACCACATCGACGGGCGTAGGCTCAAAGTGTAATCCTTGACTTTCGACTCTCCCCAAGACCAAAACATCATCAATGAGTTTCTTCATCTCTGAAATCGTAGTCTTCATTCGTTCGAGGTAGTCCTGTCGTTTCTCCGGCGGTATCTTTTCCCCATGGGCTTGTAGCAGTTCAGCACAGGTTCGTATCACCGTGAGCGGCGTCCGCAGTTCGTGAGACGCCATCGACACAAATCGAGTTTTCAACTGGCTAAATTCGAGGGCTTCTTGAAGCGCTTTCAGAATTTCAGCTTCAACCTGTTTGAACGCTGTAATGTCTCGAATCATCAGCAACCAACCGGAAGAATGGGGCATGATGGGCTGCATAAGAGAGTTAGAGGAATTCTCATCTGCGTCTGCCCTCACGGGATTGGAGGATGGTGGATACGCTAGCGGTTCTATCTTTATCTCATACCAGCGTTCATTCTGCATAGCCTCCCATTGGGATGAGGGGGACTGATGGATCGCTTGAATGCGATGAGCCCACTGGTCGGAGGTCACCCATTTTGGAGTCAGACACTGTTCCAGTGTGTCACCGATGTTTAGCGTTAGAAGGTTTTGCGCCACGGGATTACACATCCAGACTCTCCCTGTCCAGTCTGCTGCGGCGATGCCGATCGACACGTTTTGGGCGATCGCCGCATGGAGAGATTGCGATCGCCCAAACAATTCAGCCAGCATCGCGAGCTGATAAGCCCGTTGGGTTGCTACGGGACGTGCTGAGAGGGCCTGCTCAAATCGTTGTGCAGGCGTGAGGGAAGAATGCATCGACACCTGATCCCGGCTTTTTTCATCAAAATTTTTTTCATCAAGATCAGCATCAGCATACGAATCAGCAACAGATGATGATGACCATTCAATCAAATCAGCATGGTACGTATTCCATAATCGATGAACCTCTTGCTGCAAGATACGATTTGCTCGCCATCGCTCGGTAATCTCCGTCAATCCAGTGGTCAGCGTGATGAGCACAACCGGCCACCCCAGCGGCATCAAAACGTTCATTCTGAGGCCGATGATGCCCAGCAGCATCCACCCGAGACCCAGACAAAAGACACTGAACCATCGATGCTGACTGCTGCGGTGGTGGGTCAGCAGTCCCATGACTGGCCCACCCAGGATCAGAATCGTGAGCGTCCACAGACTGCCGGGGCGACGCAGCAAGTTATTTTTCAGGATATTACTCAACACTGCGGCCTGTAGATAAACCCCACCCGTAGGAGGAATCCGGTTAAACGGTGTCACCAATGGGCTACTGCCAGATGCGGTGACGCCCAACAGCACAATCTTGTTCTGAAAAACGTCAGGATTGACCCGCCCGATCACCACATCGTAGAACGAGTACGATTGAGCAGTTTGAGAGGGGCCTGGCCAATTAATCCAAACTGTTTGAGAGTCTCCGTGCTGATTATCGGGAATGTTAACAGGTTCGTAAATAAGATCGTAGGCTTGGGCGATCGCCACCCCCAGCGACGGCACATCCTGAATGTAGGGAGCCACGGAGCGAGTCATTCCATCCCCCGACGGCTGATAGAGAACATGCCCCAGGCTAACGGCCTGTTCCGACAACTCCGGCACTGGCCAAATAGGAACTCCCTTCTTACTCCACCCCAAGGCCAACACAACCCGATTGAGCTGAGCCATTTCAGATGCGAGTGCAGCATCCCCCTCGCTGGCTTCTGAGAACACAATATCAATGCCGACAACACTCGGGTCGCCAGACGACACTCGCCTCAAAAACTGAGCATAGTACTGGCGTTCGAGGGGAAATTGCCCCAGATTTTGAAGGCTAACATCATCAATTTCCACAACGACGATGCGCTCATCCCAGTTCGCAGGTCCCCGCAGCCGAAACAGCAGGTTGTATGAAAATGACTGAAATGCTTGAAAGGCCCCCAACTCAACAGAGATGAAGGTTGCAGTCGCGGCGATCGCGCCCGGCAACCAATGCCCAGCAGACTGCCAAACCCCTGTAATGCTTCTATGGAATTGCGAGATCATAAGCTTGTTGAGCACCCAGTGGCGTAATGACTCTCGCACGAATCAACCGATTATCGGGAATCGGGACTTGAAGGCTAAAGACCCCATCAGGAGTAATTTCCTGCACTTCATCATTGACAATGAGTAAGTTTACCGAATCAACAGAACCCTCAACCAGTGCAACATCTTCGCTAATCGCCGTGATGATTCGAGGTCTCAGTCGGGTATCCCCCATTCCTTCGAGGGGAACAGGAGGAAGCGGAACCTCCCCCGGAACAACCAGAGTTTGAAATCCGGCATCAACATCAACGGTTTCACCCTGCCCAGAAGTGACTACCGCCCCCTCTAGGGTGGCAACCCCCGTTTTTCCATCGGGATGAACCGTTACCCCGAATTCAGTTCCACGAACTCCACTCCATCCCGCCGGGGTTTCAATCTCAAGCTCAGAACTGCCATGGGTGAAGGGGCGAACCCGAAGACGAGCTTGCCCTCGACTGACTTCCAGCTTTGTAACCCGTCCTCCATCCGAAACAGACCGCAATTCTATAATGGCGATCGATGTCTGTTCTGCAATGTCGATGAATCCAACGGTCGTATCAACCGCTAATGTCGCTTCTGAACTGACATCGGTCGAGAGCATGTCTCCTATCGCTTGAAGCCGACTCCCAACCTGAGCCGTTTGCAATGGCCCTGTTCTCGACTGAATGGTGACTAATCCGCTCAGTTGACTCACCTCAAGCCAGCGATTGACCCGTACCTGGATGTTTTCCTCAGAAGCTTGCTGCCCAAATGCGATGAGCGGTAACAGTAAAAATGACACCAACCCTAAGCAGATTACCCCACTCCGGGGCGATCGCCACTTAGGTTTGAACTTAGAGATTCGTCTCTTGCTTCTCAACACTCGTTTCAACATCCTCAGCCGATTTTTGAATCATTCAGTGAGAGTGTAATCGCATTCTTTACGCATCGTCCGTGTTTAGACATTCCCAAACTTCATTCCCAAACTTCATTCTCAAACTTCATTCTCAAATTTTATTCCCAAACTTCATTCTCGAACTTCATTCTCGAACTTCATTCTCAAATTTCAGTGATTTCTAAAGGCGTGCTTAACCTGGGCATGAACATGAGTGTGGGAGTCGCGCGATGACTCTCACACTCACATTCACACAGAAAATCAGCTGCCCTTTTCTAGAAGGTAGTGGTATCGAGGTAGGCGGGCACATGCCCAACTCTCTTGACTGGCCTACCACCACCTATCCGTTGGGACACGTCAAGGGGCAGTAACCCACTCGGCCTCATTGCCCATAATTTTCAAATCGTAAAGCTAGAGAGCAATGGGTTGGAGTCTCCTTCAAAAGAATTATCAATTCCGTCACTGTGTACTCAGCCATTGCCAGTAGACTTGGAATAAATTGTGTTGCGATGACTGACAGTAACGAGAATGAAAGTCGTCCTAAAAATGTAAGGATGATTAGGCGTATAGCCTGCGCCCTTAACGATCCTTGCTGGTGACCACTGCCTAAAAGACATGGAGGAAAAATGAATCCACTCATCGTTTTTTTACTCTCCTCATTATTAATTCTGGTCGGTAGTTTGCGTAACACCGTTAGGGCAGAAGAATATCGCAGTGAGTCTCCAGTGAGTGAGTCTCCAGTGAGTGAGTCTCCAGTTACAGAACCCGAGTCGTATGTAGATGATGAATCCGGAAATCTCTCTCCTTCCGTCATCATTCCAGTTATTTCACCAAACTCAGACGCATTGGTCACGGATGAGAATACCAATGCAAATACACATCTGACGCAGGAGAATCTTCCTGAGAGCAATTCATCAGAGGTTATCGGCCCGTGGTTAGATTCAATTGACTCTGGACGTTTCTCGGAGAATGAATCGACGGGTTCGACTGACTCAAGCACAGTCGATGCGAATGACGTTCCTGTTGTTTTAGGCCAACCCAGCAATGCACCGTTTGTTGTCGCCATTCCGGGCTCCCGAGAAGACCGCCTGGAGCAGCTTCAAGAACTTGTGCCGACCGCATTTCTCACAGATTCTCGCAGGGGACGATACATTCAGGCCGGGGCATTTTCATCTCGCTCAAACGCGGAAGCCTTGAGTTCATTTCTTCGTCATCAAGGCTTCGACGCACGGGTCGTTTACTTTCGAGTGACGAAGCAGTTTTATGGCAAATGATAGATGACATTCGTCAAATGGGCAGAATAAAGCAACATTAACAGAGCAGCGTCCCGGTGTTTTTCACACTGGGCTTTTTTTTGCCCTGAGAAATGCTTAGGGGCTTGCATGAAAATCAAACCCAGCATTCCTGGGTTTGATTTATTTGTAAACGCCTTAATTTTGGAAATATAACAGTACCGCTTGTAAGCAGCCGATGCCAAAACCGAGAATTCCTCCCAAATTGACGATCGCCTGAAGTTCATTGCGCACAATGGTCTGAATATTGGCTTCTAAATTGCGGGGTGACGTCGCGTTGACGCGATCGATAATCACCTGATCAATATCAAGAATCGGGATCACCTGAGCCACGATCTTCTCAAGATCTCGCTCCAGGTATCGTTCTAAAACGAGGGCCAGTTCTTGACTAACAGGTTTGAGTGAGCTGGAGACCGCATCGGATGCCCGCAGTCGGCTGAGCAGTAGAGACGCGATGCGCTGCCAGTCGATAGATTGCCCAAGCCCTTGTAGAATGCTGGCTCCTTCGGCCTGGATGTAGAGCCTGAGGTTGCGATGCATGGCTTTGCGCAACTGGCGGACAGTCGAAACAGGCAGGTTCTGCAAGGAAAGATTTTGCAGCCATTCTTGGAGCCGCTGCTGAATCTTAAGTTCTCGAATGAGCTGCTCTAGTCGAGCATTGCTGGCTTCTCGTTCGTCTAAGCAATAGGTTCTGAGTCGAACGAGGGTATTTCGCAATCCCAACAAGTTGGCGACCACCCAGTAGGTTCCTGTAGCCTTTTCACGAAAGCCCTCATCGATCACCTGAATGTTTCGATCGGTGAGGAAGTCAACAATGGCCTGGCGCAGCGTATCCGGCGGGAGCGCGATGGTGAGCACCCACTTGGAGAGTTGTTCGGCCTGCTCGTCGTTCAATTGAAATTCCAGAAGAACCTGATCAAAGAGCTGATTGAATTGGGGTTCGAGAAACTCTTCGTTGCGGGCGAGGACTTTGACAAGCCGAGGGAGCGATTCACCCAAGAGATCGTGCAGAATGTTGGCTAGAATCAAGCTCACCTTCTGCTCATTCGCACCTTGAACCTGAGCCAACGCCAAGTTGAGCAGCCAGTAAATTGCCCCCTGGATGCGCTCTGTTTCCAGAAGCCGACGCGCCAGATTTTGCAACTCTTCGGGGGTCAGCAGCGACCCCATGATGGTATCGGCAATGCGCTGGGCCAGGCGACCCTGGTTACTGGGAATCAGACCGGGCGTAAACGGTAGCTTTTGCCCTGCGACGTAGATGGGACGATAGGGACGAAATAACATTTTGATTGCCAAGTCATTGGTGAAGTAGCCAATGACTCCACCAACGATGGGGGGCGCAACCAATAACCAGAGAGAAACCAAGATTCGGTCCTGCTAAGTTAAAACTGCGAAGAAAAAAACTGCGAAGAAACGTTGAGATAAATGTACCGTTGAGATAAGTGGGCTGTCACGTTGCCAAGAAACTGCCGAGCCTTACTTTTGGGCAACTAAGACGCCCATCATGCCACCTGCGATCGCATAATGAACTGCTGTTGAGAAGCCAATGTCAAGGGCGATCGCCCGCTGCTGATGTCCATTGGGAAACCGCTGCAAGCTGGGGAAAATGTAGGCGTATTCCTTGTCGACTCGCATCTGTCGAGCAACAGGAACGACTAAGCGTTCGAGATACTGTTGCTGGACGACTTGCATGACCGAGCTAGACGGACGATGGAAATCTAATATAGCAGCCTTTGAGCCCGGTTTTAGGACGCGGAGCAGTTCTCTTAAACTTTGGGCAATATCTGGAACATTCCGTAATCCATAGCCCATTGTAATGGCATCGAATTCATTGTCAGGAAAGGGAAGGGCTAGCGCGTCCCCTTCTTGCCACTCAATCACATCCGGGTAGTACCCGGCCTGCGTCCGTTGACGAGCGCAGGTGAGTTGAGCCACCGCAAAATCGAGCCCAATCACCCGTCCCTCTGAGCCTACCGCCCGTGCAAGCAATCGCGTTAAATCTCCGCTACCACAGCACACATCCAGACAGGTCGCCCCAAAAAACGGCTGACTCCAATCCACCGTCATCTGCTTCCAAACACGATGCAGCCCAAGACTGAGCCAGTCGTTCAATGTGTCATACACAGGCG
>JAYKJC010000374.1:0-4664 GCA_035285885.1 Leptolyngbyaceae cyanobacterium
CGGTGGGAAAAGAGCAGGTTGGGTCAGTTCTTAAAAAGCAGTGGGAGCGGAAGGCTATCGACTATCAGCAGCAGGTAGGACACGGGAGCATTCAAGAAAAGGTGGAGCGGCTCGTCCAGATTCGGCAAGATGAAGGCTACATGGCGGAATGGCGTCTCATTCAGCCGGAATCGCCCGATGCGTCATCATCGTCGTCTGAACCCCAGTTTTTGATTACGGAGCATAACTGTGCCATTTCTGATGTGGCTCGTTCGTTCCCAACGGTGTGTGGGCATGAGCTAGAGATGTTTGAAATTGCTTTGCAGGGGTGTAAGGTTGAGCGCACCCACTGGCTCGTTGACGGGGAGCATTGCTGTGGATACCTCGTTCAAGAGCGGTAGAGTCTTGAGTCATTCAGTTAATCGACGGGATTGATCCCCTCAGTTTTCTACTCCATGCGATCGCTTCGATTCCTATGAGGGCAGTCCCAAATATCCTTACTAGTTCACGAAATTATCGATATGCAACATATGTTTGGACAATCCCCAGACTCTAATGATTTTCTGACGCCTGAAGAAGCGGCTAAGGTCGATGCGGCTTTGCTAACGTCGCGGGACAAATTTTCGGCGCGGGTAGCGATTTATTCACTGAGGGTGCTGAAGCAGATTGCGGCAGAAAACCAGATGGCGATCGCCCAAGTGTCGCCTGATGACATCATCCAGTGGGTCAACCACGATGAGGCGGTGAAGGCCAGCTCAATTCCAGGGGATGAGAGTGCGGTGGGTGCTGAGAGGGGCGATCGCTTCCAGTCTTTCTTTTCGAAATTAGTCGCGTCTTCACTCCGCCCCCTCCATCAAATTTCTCAGGAGACTCAAACATCCTTAGAAAATGTGTCGGTGACCCAAGTGATTCAATGGTTTGAAAAAGGCGCAAGAGAGCGTATCGAATCGGCTGAGTAGCTTGTGTTCACAGCATGAGAGAGCCTGACTCCGGAGCGTGATTCTGTGGCTGAAGTGTGAACTCATTGCCCTGAGATCAGCTATTAGGTTAAATTTAGTTAAGATTTTATATACGTGAACTCATAAATCGACCAATAGCATTGATGCAGCTCTATGGGTCATTTAGGAATCCGTTAATAACATTTGGGTTAAGCGCTCAGCGACAATAGAGTTTAGGCGTACTAGCATCAAATCATTCAGGGCATCGCTGCTTCGATGGTGCGTCTAGCCTGATCAGGCTTGCAGAACGTTTAATTCTGTTGAATTAGAGGCTCGTGACATTATGAAATTTTCCTGGAGAACTGCGCTCTTGTGGGCACTGCCCATCCTTGTCATTGTTTTCTTCCTCTGGCAAGGAGTGTTCTCGAATGCTGGGATGAATATGGGCGGAAACGCCGCGAACACTCGCATGACCTACGGTCGCTTTCTGGAATATCTGGATGCGGGTCGGGTGACGAGTGTGGACTTTTACAGTGGGGGTCGAACGGCCATCATTGACGCAACGGATCCACAGATTGGCAATCGGGTTCAGCGGGCTCGGGTGGATCTCCCCGGTAATGTGCCAGAACTGATTTCCAGATTGAAGGCAGAGGGCATTCGCTTTGACACTCATCCTCCTCGGAATGATGGGGCGATTTGGGGAATCTTAGGGAACCTGATCTTCCCCATCTTGCTGATTGGCGGACTGTTCTTGCTGTTTAGACGCTCTGGAAACGCGCCAGGTGGCCCTGGTCAGGCCATGAATTTTGGGAAGTCTCGTGCTCGTTTCCAAATGGAAGCGAAGACAGGGGTGATGTTCGATGATGTAGCGGGCATTGACGAGGCGAAAGAAGAACTCCAGGAAGTTGTCACATTTTTGAAGAAGCCTGAGCGATTTACTGCCGTGGGTGCGCGCATTCCCAAGGGTGTTCTGCTTGTTGGCCCTCCTGGAACTGGAAAAACGCTGCTGGCAAAGGCGATCGCCGGAGAAGCTGGGGTTCCGTTCTTTAGCATCTCGGGTTCAGAATTCGTTGAGATGTTTGTCGGAGTCGGTGCTTCCCGTGTGCGCGATTTGTTTAAGAAGGCCAAGGACAATGCTCCGTGCATCATCTTTATCGATGAGATTGATGCGGTTGGTCGTCAGCGCGGTGCAGGCATCGGCGGCGGCAATGATGAGCGAGAGCAAACGCTCAACCAGCTACTGACCGAGATGGATGGTTTTGAGGGCAACACTGGCATCATCATCATCGCGGCTACCAACCGAGTGGATGTGTTGGATTCTGCCCTTCTGCGTCCGGGTCGATTTGACCGTCAGGTGATGGTTGACCCACCCGACATCAAAGGTCGCCTATCGATTCTCGAAGTTCATGCCCGCAATAAGAAACTGTCGAGTGAAGTGTCGTTAGATGCGATCGCCCGACGCACCCCTGGATTTACTGGAGCAGATTTGGCGAACTTGCTGAATGAGGCTGCAATTCTCACCGCTCGTCGCCGCAAAGAAGCCATCACTATGAGCGAAATCGACGACGCCGTGGATCGCGTCATTGCTGGCATGGAGGGTACTCCGCTCGTTGACAGCAAGAGCAAGCGATTAATCGCCTACCACGAATTGGGGCATGCCATTATCGGTACGCTGGTGAAAGACCATGACCCCGTTCAAAAGGTAACGCTGATTCCTCGGGGCCAAGCTCGTGGACTAACGTGGTTTACCCCCAACGAAGATCAGATGCTGATTTCTCGATCTCAGCTCATGGCCCGGATTACCGGAGCCCTGGGAGGACGAGCCGCCGAAGATGTCATCTTTGGTGATGCAGAAGTCACAACGGGTGCCGGAAACGACCTCCAGCAGGTCACAGGCATGGCGCGACAGATGGTCACTCGGTTCGGAATGTCTGATCTGGGTCCCATTTCTCTGGAGGGCCAGCAGAGCGAGGTCTTTTTGGGGCGCGACCTGATGACACGCTCTGAATATTCTGAAGAGATTGCGTCTCGGATTGACGGTCAAGTTCGCACCATCGTTGATCATTGCTACAAGAACGCCTGTCAGATCATTCGGGAAAACCGAGCAGTCATCGATCGACTGGTGGATCTGTTGATTGAGAAGGAAACGATTGACGGGCAGGAGTTCCGCCAAATTGTTTCTGAATACGCCGACATTCCAGAAAAGGAAAGTTTCGTTCCCCAGGTGTGATGAAAGTCTCTCTCCTGGTCTCTTGAGCAGGATACTTGATTGAGGCAACTAGGGCGGTGTGCAAATGGATTAAGCAAAGGCAAGGGGCTTAAGCCCCTTGTTCAAAGGGTGATTTTTTACTTGATCCATTAGCAAACCGCTATAAGTAGGGCATCGTTGGAAAAGCAGGTCGCTTCCCAGCGATGTCTAATAAATGACAATTAACAAAAGCCACCCAGCGGCAACTGCTATTGGGTGGCTTTTTCTAAGGTTTGCTGTCTCTAGCTTCGTCCAAGCTCCCAATCTTGCATTTGATGGAGCCGACCATTGCGCAGCTCGACCACGGGATAGTTGGAGCGCTTGACCAACTGCTCATCATGGGTAGTCACAATAACTGTAATTCCAATAGCGTTAAGCTTCTTCAGAATTTTGATGACTTGCCAGGAATTATTGAGATCCAGGTTTCCGGTGGGTTCGTCAGCCAATAGGATGGGAGGAGTTCCGACAATCGCCCGCGCAATGCTGACCCGCTGCTGTTCTCCTCCAGAAAGTTCATCGGGAAACCGATCGGCTTTATCTTGCAGGCCAACCATCTTTAATGTCGGCAGCAGGCGACGATGGATTTCTTTTCGTGTAAACCCCTGTGCCCACAGGACAAAAGCAACATTCTCAGATACGGTCCGTCGAGGAATCAGCTTGTAGTCCTGGAACACCACTCCGATTTGACGACGTAGCATCGACATCTGATGGCTTCTCAATCGCGAGGGCGTGTAATTATTCACAATCAAATCGCCCTGACTGCACTTTTCGGCACCATAAAGGAGTTTTAATAAGGTGGATTTGCCCGCTCCCGATGGCCCAGTGACAAACCAGAAGTCACCCTTACGAATTTGCCAATTGACGGTGTCGAGTGCTTTGTTGTTCTTGCCGTAAATCTTCGATACGTTTTGCAGGCTGATGATGACGGGTGCGTTGGTACTGCGTTGTTGTGAAGGCGATGGATCGCTTGATGGAATGGTAACGGGCGATCGCTGACGCCAGGGGCGTGAATCGGGGTATGCAGCAGGAGAGGCCACGGTGCTGATGGGAACGCGTGAACCCTCTTGAACCAACCGACTGGGTGGCACTGCGGACATGTCTGAAGAAGCAGTTAAAGGCATAAATTCAGATCCCAGGTTTTAGTTAAGTGAACGTGGGCAACACACAACATCATGCCCATTTCAGGAACGATAGCGAACACACTATCGGCTAACTATAAAGGCGATCGCGCCCCTCTGTCCAATAATGTAGCGACAAATTAATTTAACAGCCTAATGTAAGGTGCATTGACCTTTATTTTCTACTTATGGTCAGGGCGAAGAAGGGGGATGAGAAAAACGATGCAGGCGACTAGAAAAACGATGCTAGCCAGAAAAGCGATCGCATCTCTACTTTTGAAACTGGCAATGGCGTAGAGAATTGCGCAAATGATAAACAGTATCCAGCCAAAGATTTGATAGGTGCGGTCATCGGTTTTCAATTTATTTCGCATTCTTTTA
>JAYKJC010000375.1:0-4862 GCA_035285885.1 Leptolyngbyaceae cyanobacterium
GCTTCATTTTCTTCTGGTGCAAAGGTGCAGGTGCTATAGACAACCACTCCTCCAGGCTTTACCAGGTCTAACGCCCGACTCAAGAGCTGCTGCTGAATGGGGACGAGACGGGCGATCGCCTTCATCGTATGGTCTACCGACCAATCCCGTTTGAGCTGTTTTCTCAACGTTCCTTCTCCAGAGCAGGGAACATCGACCAACACCCGATCAAAGAGATGATTGGGCAACGGAAGGTGACGTCCATCCCCATGCACCGTCGCCACATTGGTCATCCCCATGCGGGCAATCGAACTCCATAGACTGCTCAATCGTCCCGTATTCCGCTCATTCGCAACGACAAATCCTGATGAACCGAGACGTGCCGCGATTTGAACCGTTTTGTTCCCCGGAGCCGCACACATGTCCAGCACCGTATCCGTTGGCTGCGGATCGAGCGCATAAATCGCCGTCATAGCGATTTCTTCCTGCACCAGATACCAACCCATGCGATACGGAATCGTTTCTCCTGGCTTTGGCCAGTGCTGAGTTCGAAAGGCCCCAGGCCACCAGTCAACCGCATCAAGATAAATGCCGTTGGCCTCTAATGCATCCCGTACAGCCGAGTCAGAAGTCTTACGACGATTCACCCAAATACAGGTAGGGAGAGGACGCTGAGCCACGTCCCATAACAAGTCGGGGTGATCAACAAGTGCTCCATAGCGAGAAAGAATGTGCTCGTTCATCACGCAATCGTGACACAGAGGTTCAGAACATCGCCACATTCTCTGATTTCATTCATCATCGCGTGCTTGTATAGCGCTATGCGATTTGGTTAAGTGCGGATGTGTGGGGCACGCCGCGCCCCACACATCCATTTTTATGCTTAACGCAGGTGCAAATCGCTATATCAGTGGGTTTACCTCCCTCTCAATGTGACGAAGCGACTCCGTAAAATGCCTGACGTATTGTTCAGAGACCTTCAATATACTGGTTCAAAAGTGGAATTGTCTGTCGCTTGCTTCAGCATCAATGGAAAATGCATCATCTCGAATCCAAGCATGTGCCGTCTTTGCAGCATTCTGCATTCTGTTTACTGTATTTATGAGTCTGACCACCGGACGCAACGGTCAGGGATCGCTTGTATTGCCTAAACAAACCTTCCTCGACCATACCTAATGGTCGAACTGATTTACAAAAGCGCTATGCGCATTGATTAAGCACCGCTGTGTGGGGCGCAGCACGCCCTACACGGCTATTTTTGTGCTTAACGCAATTGCACTATATGAGAATGGAAAGGCGATGCGCCCCGTGGCTTTTCCAAAAGAAATCTGTATCACTGCTTACATCACCTAGCCCATCGTCAATCTCTACGTGGTATATATCGTGAATGGGTGGTGATTCGAACGTGAACAGAGGTGGATGGGCAAGAGGCGATCGCCCTTCTACACGCTGTCTCCCACGGATCACAATCTGTGAATGTAAACAATGGACATCCTTAGGGGCTTCGTTGGCATGGCCGTGACGCTGAATGAAATTGCAACGTATTTAGAAAATGGAGGATGGAGTTACCGAATTGACGCGGATGAATCCCGGATCATGACAGGGGTCTATGCCGATCACGTCGAAGACTTTCTCATTGTGGTGCAGCTCGAAGAAAATGGTGAGTTCTTTAAGCTCTTTGTTCCTCGCGTGCTGGCTGGGATTAAAGACCACCCGTTTAAAGAGGCCGTGCTTCAGACGATGCTCAGCATTTCCTGGGAAACAAAGATGTTGCAGTGGGAATATGACCCGTCCGATGGAGAAATCAGGGCCATCATTGAATTCCCTCTAGAAGACTCAACGTTGACCGAACGGCAGTTTAATCGGTGCCTTCATGGTCTCGTTCAAATTGTGGATGAAATTGCCATGCCTCGTCTCAAAGCGGTCATGGAAACCGGGCATGATCCCACGGACTTGGCCATGGGAGAGCGATTGCTGTTGACGCTGCAAGAAGAAGCTCCAGGACTGCTTGCCATGCTGGAAAAAGCGATGGAAGCACGAAAGCGCCGAGGGCAATTTCCAGATCCGGATTATGAAGATTCGTGAGAAACCCTACCGACCGGGAGCGACTCCAATCCATTGGGTACTCACCGTAATCGCGGCTGACCCCGTTTCACTGCGAAGATCGGGGATAGAAATCACGCAGGTTGAGCGATCGTTAATCCATGCGCCCGTAACGATTTGCTCCTCACCCACGCTGATTTCACAGGCATAGGGGTCGAGCAGCAAGTTACTGAAGAGCACTTTGTCGTCTTCGTCCTCATCTTGATCGAAAATCCGAATTGAAATTTCAATCGGGTGACCCGGCTCAAGCCATACCCGCTCAGCCGCTGCGCTCAACCTCCAATCGGGATAAATGTCTTCATTGATTCGGGGGGTAGGCTCGACGGGAGTAAGAATCTGCTGCCCCAAAATCGAAAGTTCGGCATACAGGTCGGGTCGCTGCCGTTGAGGAGGCAAATCGACAATGGGATTGCCCCATACACGGTTCACTGAGAGCTGAACGTAAATGGGGGCGAGACCGAGCGCATGAGCGGATTGAGGGGTTCCCCAACCAAGACTGTGGATGCCCCACACAAGGGCACCGATCGCCCCACCACTGCTACAAAGGATGAGACTCCACAAGAGGTGAGCAGACGGGTAAGTTCGGACTGCGCCCGCGCGCATCGGTCTTTTTTCCGCTTTATTTCTACTCGGTTGATGGAGCTTTGAGAATGGAAACAGGCCAAACAAGCGGGACATGGGCATGCCTTTTTAACTAGAAATGTTGGAAACGTTGATGAATGGAGATGGCGGTTGAAGTTTCGTACTCAGCCTATCGTTGGCTGAGATGACCGGTGATGGACGGTGAGCCAGTTACATCATCGTCATTGGATCTACGTCTATCGTAATACTTACGGTTCGTGTGACGAGCGATCGCACCTCATCAAGCTTCAATCGTTCGATGATGCGTCCCGCATCTCCTGGCCAACATTTGAGCAAAATTTGCCAGCGATAGCGTCTAGAAATTCGCATGACTGCGGCGGGGGCAGGCCCTAAAAGCTGGTAGTCAGAGGTGTCTGGATGCTCAGGGCGAAACCGAACGCCTAATTGCATCGCGGCCTGCTGCACTGCCTCTGGATCGGGGCTGCTCAATCTCAGCAAGATTAATTGACGGTATGGGGGATAGTGGAGGGCCTGGCGATCGCCCAATTCATGACCGATAAACGCCTCAAAATTCTGATCCCGAACGGCGTGGATCACCGGGTGTTCCGGCGTATAGGTTTGCAAAATCACTCGCCCGAGTTCCGCTCCTCGGCCTGCCCGTCCGGCCACTTGGGTCAATGTTTGATACGCCCGTTCAGCCGCTCTAAAATCGGGCACGTTCAACAATCCATCTGCCGACACAATTCCCACAAGGGTCACTTGCGGAATATCAATGCCCTTGGCAATCATTTGAGTTCCAATGAGGAGATCGGCGTCTCCCTGAGCAAACCGCGCCATCAAGGCTCGATGGGCACCTTTTGTGCGGGTGGTATCTCGGTCATAGCGTAGGCAGCGCAGGTCGGGGAACTCGCGGTTTAGCTCCTGGATAATGCGCTGAGTGCCGCTGCCAAAGTGCTTGAGGTAGGGAGAATCACACGCCGGACATTTGGAGGGGTGCGATCGCCCATAGCCGCAATAGTGACAACGAACAAAGGGAGTCGCCTGTTCATGGCTCTGGTGATACGTCAGAGACACATCGCAATGGGGACAGGTCAAGGCTTCTCCGCAACTCCGACAGGACACGAAGGTGCTATGTCCCCGTCGATGCATGAAGAGAATGCCCTGCTCCTGGCGCTCTTTCATTGTTTCCAGGGCGCTCCGCAGGCTTCCGCTGAAAATGGAGCGATTGCCCTCTCGAAACTCGGTTCGCATGTCTACCACTTGAATCGGGGGCAAGGGGCGTTGATGGATGCGATTGGGGAGTGAGAGGTAGTGGGACGGCAACGCGTTGGGGTGAGGATGCGGTTCTGAAGGATCAGAAGGATCAGACGTATCGCGACTTTTGAGTTCAAGGCTAATGCTGGGATCAAGGCTACTGAGTGGAACCTCAGAACCCTGTGCTACCTGCCATGATTCTAAGGAGGGGGTGGCCGACCCTAGGATGAGGGGACATCGCTCTAGCTCTGACCGCCACTCTGCCACTGTCCGGGCGTGATAGCACGGTGCAGGCTGATCCTGCTTGAAGCTATTATCGTGCTCCTCATCCAAGACAATGAGCCCGAGATTCGCGAGGGGAGCAAACACGGCGGATCGTGTCCCAATCACAATTTGAGGGATGCCCAAGAGCATGTGACGCCAGGTGTCGTACCGTTCTCCCTGGGATAAACCGCTGTGATAGACCTGAACGGACTGACCAAAGCGGGCTCGAAATCGATCGGTGAGTTGAGGCGTCAGACCAATTTCAGGCACCAGCACCAAGACGGATTTCCCCTGTTCGATGACCGGGGCGATCGACTGAAGATAGACTTCGGTTTTTCCTGAACCTGTTACGCCATGGAGCAGCACCCGATGGGCTCCGGAGAGGGTCTGAATGTATTTAACCGCTGCGGCTTGGTCAGGGGTTAACGCTTTGGGGCGATCGCTCGCTTCTGGTGTGGAAGTATCTCGACGCAACATTTCGCGGGGCTCAACGACTACACAGCCTTTCTTTTCCAGGGCATAGACCACAGATGAACTGACTCGACTGATTTGTAGCAAGTCCTGGAGCCAGATATCGCCCCCCTGCCGCTGTAAAACATCCAGCACATCTTGCTGTCGCCGACTGAGGTTTACGTCGTGAGTGTGGTGTACGGCAGTGACGGCGAGACGCTGCTTGGGCT
>JAYKJC010000376.1:0-2948 GCA_035285885.1 Leptolyngbyaceae cyanobacterium
AAATTTATGGAGTTATCTTTTTGGCAAGTTCCGGCTGAACCCATTACTCCTGAAAACTTTGAGCCATTTGGCCAAGTTATTTTTGCCAGCGAAGACGGCAAGGCATTCGACCATACTGATGCTCAGCTGGAGCTAGACAAAGGAACGCCAAGGTTCTACATCATGCGGCTCAGCCATCGTGGGAGAACATTTTCAAAAATTACCCGCCATGAGCAGTGTACCCAGTGCCTGGGGTCGCTTGAAGGAAAACCCTGGCTGATGGCAGTCGCCCCAACGGGAGAAGCCGCACGCCCTCAACCCTCTGACATTCAGGCGTTTCAAATTCCTGGCAACTGTTTTATCAAGCTTCACGTCGGGACATGGCATGCGGGTCCCTATTTCGATGGCGACTCAGTCGATTTTTACAACCTGGAGCTGAGCGATACCAACATTGTGGATCACGATACCTGTGACCTGAAAGAAAGCTACGGGCTTGTGTTTGAAATTACAGGCTAGAGTACGCAGCGGTATGGATATGAATTTAAAGGACTGTATGGGACGCTCCCCGTCCCATACAGTCTTTGGGCTTAAAGCTCAACTAAATTAACTTGACGGCTCTCAGTGTCAAAAAAAGCCCAAATGCTAACCCTATGAAACCGCCCAAAATGACGATATATGCGATCGCACCACCCATAATTGCTCACTCCTAATCGACAACGTTTCTAACATAAAACTTTTCGAGCCATCCGCATACAGCAAGTCCGGCTCTGCTCTTTCTATTGAATCATCTTCCGGTGTTTTCTCGAACGGGGGACTGAACGAAGTCGAAGCCCTCAGTTATTTTGCACATCATTTATTTCACATCATTCAGATAATAAATAGGCAAAGTATTTGATCTATGCTTAGAGTTCGACCCTGACTCTGTAATTGCCCATGAAATCTGTCATCACTGTCCCGCTGCCCGACCGCTCCTACGATGTTGTCATCACCCCAGGCGGACTCGATCATGTTGGAAGCTGGCTAGCGGGTATAGCTCAGAACCGTACTGCCGGAACTCCCAAAATGGGCAAAAAAATATTGCTGGTGTCGAACCCAACAGTATTTGAAAGATATGGAGAAAGGGCGATCGCCTCTTTGAAGAATGCGGGCTTTGACATCGCCTCTTGCCTCTTGCCCGATGGTGAACAATATAAGCATCTGGACTCCATTCAAACTGTTTATGATGCAGCCCTCAATCATCGGATCGAACGATCGTCCACGCTCGTCTCCCTGGGGGGGGGTGTCATTGGGGATATGACTGGATTTGCTGCGGCTACCTGGCTGCGAGGCGTCAACTTTGTCCAAATTCCCACCACGCTGCTCGCCATGGTCGATGCCTCGATTGGCGGAAAAACGGGCGTCAATCACCCCAGGGGGAAAAACCTGATCGGGGCTTTCTACCAACCCCGTCTGGTTGTTCTCGACCCAGAAGTGCTCCAAACCTTGCCATCTCGAGAATTTCGAGCCGGAATGGCCGAAGTCATCAAGTACGGCGTGATTTGGGATGCCGACCTATTTGAGGAGTTGGAGCGCGCCTCAGGCATTAGCGACCACGACACCCTACCTGCCGAACTGCTCCAGACTATTCTCACCCGTTCTTGTCAGGCCAAAGCCGATGTCGTCAGCCAAGACGAGAAAGAAGCTGGACTCCGGGCCATTTTGAATTATGGGCACACCATCGGTCATGCGGTAGAGAGCCTGACAGGCTACACCTCAATCATCCACGGAGAAGGAGTTGCCATTGGCATGGTTGCCGCTGGACAGATCGCTGTGGAGCTAGGGCGATGGGATGCGAAACTCCAGCAGCGTCAAATCGAGTTAATTCAAAAAACAAAACTACCAACGCAGATTCCCACTACTCTTGATCCGTCTGAGATCGTGGCGACTCTCCAAACGGACAAAAAAGTTGAAGACGGTCGCGTGAAATTCATCCTGCCCTATGGTCTGGGCCACGTGGACATCACAAAGGATGTTCCCTCAGAAGTCGTCTTGAATGTGGTCAAAACCCTTCAAGTTTAGAATGCTCAACGCTCTCGAAAATATTCCTTCCTTTAGCAATCAGCAATTCTCATTGTGAAAATTCAGGGGGCAAAATGGTCACCGCAAGCGACCATTTTGCCCCCTGAATCAATACAAGTGAGCGCCGATAAGACGCGAAGTTTCAAAATGAGCATTGCTGTTTAGCAATGCTTGAATGACAGATTGGGCATTCACTCCGTTAACCAAGTGAATGCCACGGGTACCCTACACGCAACGCACCAGTGTTTTGCATAGGCTGGTGCTTTTGTCTGCAATCAAATGGATTCATCAGAACCCTTCGCACTCTGACTTAATCAGGACTTACGCAAGTCCACTATCTCTAACGCATTTTTGTGGGTGGCGGGGGGCTGTGCCCGCCACCACCCACAAAAATGCCTACGTTCTATTTATGTAACTCTTGTGCAGTCATTGCAGCAAAGAATCTTCTGGTGTCAGCCATCTGAGTACAGAAACGTAACAGGTTTATGGGGTGCTGAAGGGTATGACACTTATTTTTTCAGAATCATTTGAGACGGATGGAAATGGATCGCGATATTTCACATCCTTACCAGAATTTTCGGATGGAGGCACTGACTTTTTTCTTCGAACGGACGGCAGTAACATCTCTGCTTCATACCAGGTTACAGACGCGGATGGCAGTTTTTTGTTTGCTGCTCAGGATATCGATGGAGAAGGTGCTCCATCCATGCAAACTCTCCTGTTCTCAGGAATTGACATCGCAGGGTTCATCAACCTCACCTTCAGTGCCCTTTTGGCAGAAGAAGATGCCACTGATGGCGAGGAAGATTGGGATGATACTGATTTTCTATTGGTTGAGTATCAGATCGATGGCGGGGGCTTTCAACCTGTGTTGGCGATCGCCGAAATCGACGATGGGGATAGCTTTAATC
>JAYKJC010000377.1:0-2940 GCA_035285885.1 Leptolyngbyaceae cyanobacterium
TCGCAGGGCGTTGGCTTACCTGGGCGCAGCCCGTATCGCCCGTCACATCCCTCTCCTTCACATAAATCTTCTGAGCCGTTCCCCGGAGAATCGCAACGGCTCCCTCTTCGGCCTCTGCCGCACTCAAATCCCTGTCACTCACCGCCTCTTCGAGCGCCTGACCCAGGATCTCGCGTCCCCACGTCGCCCCCAGGTAAAATACTTCTGGGAAAAACCGCGCCCCCGACGCATACAGGATCTTGTTCAGCGGAGCTTGGGCAATGAGTCCCTGCATTCGCTGCTTCATCCCCCGCACACTGAGCGACGTAACCAACCCGCCCATGTCTACAAACACCTGCGGATACATCGCCGCCAGCAGTGCCGACTCCTTGCTAAACAGCGACGCCCCGCCCCGCAGCACAATTGGCACCGATTGGTAGGTGGGTTCCTCTAGAAGTGGGCTGAGCAGCACCGGATTTGCCAGAGAGGCGGTCAACGGTGCAACTCCGACGCCCAAATCAAACTGAAGCGGAACGCCTTCGGCAACGGCTGCATTCAACGCTTCAAACAGCAAGAAATCAATCAGCTCTTTCTCACGTAATTGAATGGGGTGACCTGGGGTGGGCGATCGCCCCTTGATCCCATCAAAACAGGCTTCCGCCATCTCCCGATACACCCACTGAATCGCCAACCCACTCCGTTGAGCCGCCGTACTGACCAGCCCCACCACATGAGGCACCGTCAGATCAAGTTCGCTGCGAAACCATTCCAAGAACACATCAAACCGATCCACCTCAGCCATCAATCGCTCAGCCAGCGCTTCAAGGTGAATCAGTCGATAGGTCGGAATCAGCGTTCGATGCTCCTCCAACGGCAAGCTCGACTCCGGAAACCAGCCATCCTCTAAGAACATGGCCTCCAGGTTTGCGGCGTCGAGGCATTTCTGGGCGAGGGATTCCAGTCCAATCCTGTCGCGACACGCCTGGATCGCTTCTTCGGTCGGGTCGCACGCTAAAAATTCTGCGATGTCTCGACGACTTCGTAAATAGCTCAACGTGGGCCACGCGCTCTGCTCGATCATGTCGGTCGCCATGCGGGGCAGAAATGCAGCCGTCAGGGACAGCGACGCTGCATTGGCCTCGGTCAATAGCGGATAGGCGTGCGAATCAATTGCGACAACTGACGACAAATCCATGCTCGATAGCAGATGTAGCTCATTTAACGGGTTCAGCATACCAAGATCGGTGCCCCGATATGTGACCCGGCAACCCAGACCATCACCCCTCTCGAAGCACGTATCCCACTCCTCGCATGGTTTGAATCAGTCGTTTGGCCTGATGCTGCTCCAGCTTTTGTCGGAGGTTGCGAATGTAAACTTCCACAACGTTCGACTCCCCTTCAAAGTCATGGCCCCACACATGGCCCAAAATCTGAGTTCGGCTCATCACCTGATTGGGATGACGCATCAGGTACTCCAGCAGATCAAACTCGCGAGCGGTGAAGTAGATGCTGGTTCCGTTTCGGCGCACTTCTCTCGCCCGTGTGTCTAAGATCAGGTCGGCAAAGCGCAAGATGTGATTGATGCCCCGACCGATGCGGCGGAAATGGGCTCTCACCTTGGCTCGAAGCTCATCCATCTGAAAGGGCTTGGTGAGACAATCATCTGCCCCTGAATTCAGACTGGCAATGCGATCGCCCACCTGTTCCATCTCGGTCAGCATAATCAGCGGCGTCTGATAGGAATTAGAACGCAAGTAGCGACAGAATTCTGTGGCCGACAGACCCGCCAATGCCCAATCCACAACAATCAGGTCGGGATACTCGCTTTGCACCGCTGCAAATCCTGACACCCCATCAAACGAAAGACTCACTTCGTAGCCCTCATGCTCCAACTCCAGTTGAATGAACCGAGCAAGGGCAACATCACTCACAATCAGCAACACCCGCAATAAAGTGCCTGACAAGGGTTTCTGCTGCAACGGACTGACCTGTCTTTGCCTGTTGCCCGGATCGAGGAAACTGCGAGAGGTTCGCCACGAATCGACAACATTAAGTGCTTGGTGCTTAGTTTTGGCGTGTACAGTCATACCGAATATCACTAATGAATTGGACTAAATTGCTGTCGCGGGACAGGGACTCAACCCAAGCTGTATGCCTGAGAGAACTGCAATGCGTTCTTTGCTCGCCACAGTAAGCGAAAAAGGCAACCGAGGAAATGACTACAGTCAAGTCCAGAACGGAAAGTCCAAAACTACAGAAATCCGTAATTTTTCCGAAGGAATCGGACTTGGGTTTAACGCGATGCATCGCGTTACAAAGAGCTTTCTGCCAATCCCCAAAAATCCCCTGCTTTGAACCAGGGTGTGAACAATCACTAAGCTGCTCTCATTTAGAACATCTCTGTGACCGATCCAGGCTTCCTTAAACGGAAGAGGCTTCATAAGGGTCGCCTTGACGAGAATTTTTGAAAGATTTATCCCGCTAATCCTTAAAATAAAGATTGTTTTTGTTAAGATTTACGTAGAAGTATTAACATTTTGCGTCTCTAAATCCTATGAATGCCCTAAGTCAAACTCGTAATCTCTTTGTAAAGCTGCTCAGCTCTAATTTTTCCGTCAACTCTGTGTCTCAGATTGGCTGGACTGTTCTCCGGGTCGTTGCGGGTACAGTCATGATTCACAATGGCCTTGACAAACTCGCAAACATCGAGACGTTCGCAAAGGCGTATGTGGAATTTATCGGTCTGCCCTTCCCCATCTTCTTTAGCTATGTCGCTGCATTCACAGAACTCATTGGTGCGCCACTGCTGATTCTGGGACTGTTGACTCGCCCTGCCGCCCTCGGCCTGTTCTCCACGATGCTGGTTGCGATGTACCACCACATTAAAGTTGCGGGTCTGAGCATTCCCTACCTGGAGCTGTCTGCTCTCTACGCTGCATGTTTCTTGTTCTTCACGATCAA
>JAYKJC010000378.1:0-4242 GCA_035285885.1 Leptolyngbyaceae cyanobacterium
TGCCTGAACTGCATGATGCAGAAGAGGCGATCGCCGTTCTACAGGATTTTGACGTGGATGACCAGGGCAACTTAGTTCCGCCCCATCCAATGTGGAGAATGTGGGGACGCGAAGGGACGCTGCTGACGGTCAATGGACAGCAAACCCCTAACTTCTCTATCCCCGAGCAGGGACTGTTGCGATTTCGGGTGCTGAATGCGTCTCCTTCTCGTATTTACCGTCTGGCGCTCGACGATCATCCCCTTCATCTCATGGCCTTAGACGGCATGACCTTGGCAGAACTGACGCAGGTAGACGAACTGTTGCTGTCGCCTGGGCAACGGGCAGAGGTGGTGATTAGGGGCGATCGCCCACCCGGAACCTACGCCCTCAAAACGCTGCCGTACGATCGGGGCATCACGACCCTGATGAATGACATGATGGGGGGGAGTGGGATGGGCCGTGGGCACATGCATCGACACATGCAGTCGCTTCAGCAGATCGGTAACGAGGCTCAAACCCTAGTGTTCATGGAATATGGCGATCGCGCAGGTTCTCCGGCATCTCTACCATCCCTGTCCAGGATTGCAGATGCGTCAGCCACGTTTCTCCCAGCCCCCGATACAACGCGAGAATTCATTTTTGACCACGGGATGGATCTGCAAACGGGGGCGGCGTTTCTGATCAATGGAAAAGGGTTCGATCACAATCGGATTGATGTCACCGTCCCTCTCAATCATGTCGAAGACTGGAGACTGGTCAACAATGCAGGCATGGATCACCCCTTCCATCTGCATGTTCACCCGTTTCAGATCATCAGCCGCAATGGTCAGCCCGAACCTGCGGCGGTTTGGCGTGACACCGTGATGGTCAAAGCCTATGAAACCGTGATCATCCGCATCTTATTCAAAGAGTATCCCGGCAAAACGGTGTATCACTGCCACATTCTGGATCATGAAGACCAGGGGATGATGGGCATTCTAAATGTCACTGGATGATGGGTGACGGGATGACGGGTAACGGGATGACAGGCGAGGCGGTTCACGTACTCATTGCCTGGGATGCTGCTCGAATAAAGCAATAGCCATCAATTTTTCGGCTTTCAGTAATTGCAGTCCAGACGGCTTGTTGACGAGTGTCGCAAGACTGCAAGTATTCTTCCTTCCCATCGGGATGACTTGCCCATACTTGAAATGACGTATTCATAACTCTCACCGAAAACAAAGTAGTGGAATGTAATGGGAGATGCGTGATGGTTCTTGAGTCAAGATGTATCTCAACGTACGAGCAGAATGTATCAACGTCAATCAAAACACTAAGTTTTGAAGATTAACGTTAAGAAGCCTAAACAGAATCCGCCGTAGGGACGATACACGGTTTTTTCTAAAGTGCTTGTAGAATGTTCGTCGGGGATGCGAGCCGTAGGAGAAATGGCAAGAAACTTGGCTGAATTTCATGCGTCTGAGAGTTTTACGTGATTGAAACAATCAGTCAATCAGCCTTGAAAGCTTCCTCTCCATCAGTTGAACTCAACAGGCGATCGCCCCTCTCTATCGAAACCTACGAAATTCACCATAGCCCCACTCAAACGCCCGACTAACCGAAGGATAGCAATAGAGTCACCGCTTCAGGGAAAAAAGTCAGTGAAATTACAGGGATTCTTAAGCTGTCTTGTTTTTGATCAAGAGAATTATAAAGTTCGCATCAACGCCAGAAAGATGTCCGGGAAACCATAATCAACAGCGTATAGAGGAATGGTAGATGCACCCTGATTCTAAGCCCGGAGGTTCGCCTCCGGGTTTTTTTCTTTAAAGTCGAAGCATTTTCTAGATGTCCCCGGATACACGCTTAGAGATCGGTATAGAGGAATGGTAGATGCACCCTGATTCTAGGCCCGGAGGTTCGCCTCCGGGCTTTCTTTCTTTGCTTTCTCTCCTTTGAGGGTTCTTCATTTGGGCGTTCCGATTGGGCATATAGAATTTGGGCGTGCAAACTGCGCCTGCACGCCCACCGCACCACTCGCCTTTTCTTGACTTAAGATGGGAGTTCAGTCGTACACGCTTCCGCGCCAAGTCACCCTATGTCAGTGCCTCTTACTGAGAATGCAGCCTCTGAGAATGCAGTTTCTGAGAATGCGGCTCATTCTCCGTCCTCCACAAACCCTGCCAGCACAGCTGATGATGATGCATCACAGTCTTCGTCTGTAGCAGAGTCCTCCCGTCCATTGCTGGGGCGATCGCTCGCTGACTTAACGGAGTGGGTCACCCAACAGGGACAGCCCGCCTATCGGGGTAAACAGCTTTATCAATGGATCTATCAGCAGGGAGTGCGATCGCTCGCTGAGATTTCTGTCTTTCCAAAAGCGTGGCGGGCAGACGTGGCAGATGTGCCAGTGGGGCGATCGCAGCTTCATCATCGGTCAGAGTCCCCCGATGGCACGGTCAAATATCTGCTGCGCATGGCAGATGACCAGGTCATTGAAACGGTGGGCATTCCGTCGGGGAAACGACTGACAGTATGCGTCTCTTCTCAGGTGGGCTGTCCGATGGCCTGCGATTTCTGCGCGACCGGGAAGGGTGGATTTCTCAGAAATTTAGAGCTGCACGAAATTGTGGATCAGGTGCTGACCGTGCAGGAGGACTTTCAGCAGCGGGTCAGCAATATTGTGTTCATGGGCATGGGTGAGCCGTTGTTGAATAGCGAAAATGTGCTGGGGGCGGTGCGCTCGATCAATGAAGACATTGGCATCAGCCAGCGTGCCATCACGATTTCTACAGTGGGCATTCCGGGGCGGATTCGTCAATTGGCAGGCCACAAGCTTCAGGTGACGCTGGCGATTAGTCTCCATGCCTCGAATCAGTCGGGTCGCGAGAAGTTGATTCCCAGTGCAAAGCCCTATCCGATCGAAGATTTGCTGGCTGAATGTCACGACTATGTGCAGATGACAGGACGCCGGGTGACCTTTGAGTATATTTTGTTGGCGGGGGTCAACGACTGCGTGCATCATGCGAATGAGCTGGCGGATCATCTGCGGGGATTCCAAAGCCATGTGAATTTGATTCCCTACAATCCCATTAGTGAGGTGGATTACCAGCGGCCCGATGGCGATCGCATCACCACGTTTGTGGAAACGCTCAAGCGGCGACACATTGCCGTCAGCGTACGGCGCTCTCGGGGGTTGGCCAAAGATGCGGCCTGTGGACAGTTGCGGGCATCAAAAGCCTCCTAGCATCGAGGAAAATAGTGACTATGGCGATCGCCCTTCACATCAATGGATTACGCAAACAGTTTGGGTCGCACATCGCTGTTAATGCCCTGAACCTGACCGTTTCCGAAGGCACCTTTTATGCGTTGCTCGGGCCAAATGGAGCCGGAAAAACCACGACGCTTCGCATGGTGACGGGGTTGTTGCGTCCAGACGAGGGAGATGCCGTTGTTTTTGGCCGCAGCATCACCCAAGAACCCGCTAAGGCTAAACGGTTGCTCGCCTACCTGCCGGACGAACCGATGCTCTACGGCAAGCTTCGCCCACTTGAATATCTAGAATTTGTGGCGGGGCTGTGGAACATTCCAGCGAAGCGGGCTGAACCCAAAGCCATTGATCTGTTGAAACAACTGAGTCTTTGGGATGTGCGCGACGATTTTGCAGAAACCTTTTCCCGAGGCATGAAACAAAAGCTGGCGTTGGCGGGGGCGTTTATCCATGAGCCCCACCTGATCATTCTGGACGAACCCCTCTCCGGACTCGATGCAGCGGCGGCTCGTCTGGTGAAGTCGATGCTGAATGACCATGTGGCTCAGGGCAACACCGTGATTTTCACCACTCACACCATGGAAATTGCCGAACGCACGGCCCAGCGCATTGGCATTATCAATCACGGGCAGCTGATTGCTGAAGGAACGTTAGACGAGTTGCGCTCGACGCTTCAAGACAAAGGCAGTGATGTGGGCAGTGACTTGGAGAGCATTTTCCTCGAACTGACCGAGCAGAATTCGCAAGAAGCTACTGAATCAGGAGCAGAGTCGGCATGATGGGTGACCGTCTCTTTAATCAACTCTTGAAGTGGAGTCCATCGGGCACGTTGCCCTGGCTCCTGACTCACGAACTCCGGCTCTGGTGGCGCGATCTGAAAGCCAAGTGGTTCTTACTCATTATTGGCATCATCTCAGGGATTGCCATTCTCACAATTACCCTCAGTTGGTTTTTGATCAGTGTGGTGGGCGAACAGTCGCTATTAACGATTCCTGATCCGCTTCCCCTGT
>JAYKJC010000379.1:0-10895 GCA_035285885.1 Leptolyngbyaceae cyanobacterium
GTCAGCAGCGTCCCTTCGCGTCCCCACATTCTCCACATTGGATGGGGCGGAACTAAGTTGCCCTGGTCATCCACGTCAAAATCCTGTAGAACGGCGATCGCCTCTTCTGCATCATGCAGTTCAGGCAGGTTATCTGCGCCCCCCCGCACAACAAACACTCCAGCGAGTCCGGCAGCCACCTGTTCCGCCACATGGCCATGATGATGGGGATGATACCAGAACAACCCAGCGGGATGATCAGAAGGAATGACAAACTCGTAGTCGAAAGATTCTCCCGGAGCAACGTGAACAAACGGGTTATCTTGATTACCTTCTGGAGAAATGTGTAAGCCGTGATAGTGCAGATTGGTGGGTTGAGTCAGCCGATTCTCCAGGTGAATGCGAACCGTGTCGCCAGGATTGACGCTTAACACTGGCCCCGGATTCTGCCCGTTGTAGGTCATCAACGCAGCCGATCGCCCTGCCAACGGAACCTGACGCTGCTCAGCGATCAGCGTGGCGTCCAGCACACCATTTTCGCTTTGCAGAATAGATGGAGATTGACCGATGGTGGTACGGGGAGCCGTCGTCGTACATCGGCTCAACACTATTGAACTTGCTGAGGCGGTTGCCAGTTGCAAAAACAATCGTCGCTTCATTCTAAAATCCATCGTTAACCTAAAATCACCGTGAACGCGACGGCAGCAATAAACAGGAGGGGCTTTGGGGCGTACATGTGGACACACTCACCGAATCAACTCGATCATAGACTCTCCAGTGGGCTAGATAGTCAAAGGAAAATTCATACCCTTGACAATCCTGAGTCGATAACCGAGTATAAAGCTTAACTTTTGCTGCGGTTTTTACTGACGACACTCGGGGAGATTCAGGGTATGCGAGTTGATTTGAAACGGACAGTATCGGCAACGGCGATCGCCCTCTTCATTTCTGCCCCGGCAAGCATTTTTACACCGCTAAGTCCTGATATCGCTTGTGCCTATGCACCTGCCGACCAGGGGCGCACGGATGCAAATCAGCTCTTAAATGAAGGAATTCAGCAATTTCGCAACCAACAGTACGAAGCTGCTATTCAATCCTGGCAAGAAGCCCTTGTTCTGTTTAGACGTATCAATGACTACAGAGCAGAGGCGGCACTGCTCACAAATCTTGGTCTGGCCTACAGTACTCTCGGCAACTACGCCGAAGTTGTGAATACGCTCGAACCTGCCCTCGAACGAGTCCGTTCTTTCGGCAATGCTCAGGCAGAGGCGGATGTTTTGCTGCATCTCGGTGTGGCCTATCGAGCGCTGGGGCAGTTGACGGAGGCAACGGCAAGGTTGAGTGAACTTGCGGACATTTACCGTCGTCAGGGACACACCGAAGCGACCCTGGATGTGTTGAATCAACTGGGTTCTCTTTATCAGCAGCAGGGACGCTACACGGATGCGCTGGAAGTATTTCGACGGACATTGGCGATCGCCCCTTCTATCGAGAACCCAGTTGCGAGCATCAACGCCTTAGTCAACTTGGGAAATACCCACGAATTCTTGGGGAACTACGAGCAAGCCCTCAGCGCCTATGAACAGGCGCTCGAACAGGCTCAAAATAACGACTTTGGCCATGCTGAAGCTGTGGCGCGAGGCAGCATCGCAAACGTCTATGCCATCATCGGGCAATACGAATCCGCCGCCACGTACTACGCCCAAGCCTTAGCTATCCAAACCGCCCTAGGAGATTGGCGCGGCATGATTATTTCGGGCAATAACCTGGGGCGAGTCTACAACGCCCTGAATGAGTATGAGCAGGCCATTGAGCTGCTGCAATCTCCATTAGAACTGGCGCAAGAACAGGGCGATCGCCAAGGCGAAGCTGATGCTTTCAGTGGTCTTGGCGTTGCATTTCAGGGTACAGAACGGTACGACGATGCACTTACCGCATTTGAAACCGCCCTTGAGCAGTATCGGGCACTGGGCGATCGCCGCAGTCAAGCAGCAACCCTGAGCAACCTGGGGCAAGTCCATCACCGGATGGGAGAATTCACCCAAGCTACTGATGCGTTAGAGGCGTCCCTGTCATTGGCTCAGTCGTTGGGCGATCGCACTCTTGAGGGCAAAATCCTCAGTGCCTTAGGAGAAATTGAAGCCAGTCGCAACGAGGTTGATGGGGCGATCGCCTACTATGAACAAGCCTTTGAGGTGAGAGAATCTTTGCGAGTCTCTCTCAACACCCTTCCTGCCGCTCAGCAAGAAGCCTTCATTGAAACCATTGAGCGTGACTATTTGATCCTGGCAGAACTTCTTCGCCAGGATGGTCGTTCTGACGAGGCCCAACGTGTGTTAGACGCCCTCGAATAGCGTTTCGTAGTACGCGCAAAGACCTGTTAGGGAAGCCTCGCCGAGCCCGACTAACCGTTCTACACCCCGGTTCATAGCGCTCTGAGAACAATTGAGCAGGACTTACAAAAGTCCCCATACGCAGCACATTTTTATGGGTGGTGGCAGGCTGTGCCCGCCACCACCCACAAAAATGCGTAAGCCCTATTGAGTAAATATGTTATACATACTCAACTTTTGAGTTAGGATGCTTGAAGGCCGTTTGTACTAATATGCGTTCTAATAGGCGTTCTGCGGCTGACACGAACCTCTGACGAGAATTCCGATGGTCAAAGTCCTGCACTTATCCGATATTCATTTGGGCAGTGGGTTTTCCCATGGTTACGTTAATCCAGACACCGGATTAAACAGTCGATTCGAAGACTTCGTCCGTGCCTTACAGCACTGTATTGATCGAGCGTTAGCTGAATCCGTAGACCTGGTGCTGTTTGGCGGCGATGCCTTTCCTACCGCGACGCCGCCGCCCTATGCCCAGGATGCATTTGCGACTCAGTTTCGTCGCCTGGTTGAAGCTCAGATTCCTACGGTGATGTTGGTTGGCAACCATGACCAGTTTGCCCAGGGCCAGGGGGGCGCTAGCCTGTGCATTTATCGAGCGCTGGGTGTTCCTGATGTGATTGTGGGCGATCGCCTTGCCACTCACCGCATTAACACTCGTCACGGCAAAGTTCAAGTCATCACCCTCCCCTGGATTAATCATTCCACGCTGCTTACTCGGCCTGAAACAGAAGGACGAACAATGGTCGAGATTAACGAACTTCTGTTGAGTCGATTGCGCATTGCCTTGGAAGGAGAAATCCGCCAGCTTGATGACACGGTACCCACCATTTTGCTGGCCCATCTCATGGTTGATACCGCTCACTTCGGAGCCGAAAAGTTTCTTGCGGTAGGCAAAGGACTGGCCATTCCCATGGCATTGCTCAGTCGCTCGTGTTTTGACTATGTGGCTCTGGGCCATGTTCACCGTCATCAAATCCTGGGACAGGAGCCCCCCATCATCTATCCCGGAAGCATTGAGCGAGTTGACTTTAGTGAAGAGGCAGAAGAAAAAGGATATGTCTTAGCGGATGTTCAGCGTGGAAGCGCAACCTTTCAGTTCTGCACCACGCCTGCCCGCCCATTTCGCACCCTTCGCGTTGATCTTTCCAAAGCAGAAAACCCCCATGAGGTTCTACTCCGCTCAATTCAAGACGTTGACGTCGAGAATGCCGTCGTCCGATTAATTTATTATCTTCGCCCCGATCAGATGGAATCCCTTCACCACGCTGATATCCAGAACGCTCTTGACCGGGCACACACTTACACCATTCACCCTGAACTGGTGAGTCAACTGGCGCACCCACGGTTACCAGAACTCGGTTTGGGTCGAGATATGTCTCCCACCGAAGCTCTGAAAGCCTATGTCGCTCATCAACCGACCCTTCAGAATCTCGCCCAAGATTTACTCAGCGCCGCCGAATCATTGTTAACGCAGCAGGATGATGTCGCGCCCTACGTGCTACCCATCTTAGAGGCTGGGATTCATGAAATAAGTGCCCATGAAACGAGTGGTCACTATGATGCATCAGATATTGAACAGGCCGTTAATCAGCTCCGTCTTCTTTAACCGTGAGAGCGCCAGGATATCTGTAGCGCCGTAACCAGGAATTTCATGTGGAACCCAACGCGCATGGAAACGCTGCATCGTAGCAGTTCCATGCATAAATCTAAGGCTACCTGGATTTGTGGGGCTATCCCTAAACCCGAGCCTAAATCGGCTGCGGAGGCTCAAAGTTAGACGGGGGTGCAAATTCTTCTACCGGAACGCCTTCGAGTGCCCGCTCCATGAAGAGTTTCCAAATGGGCGCAGCATAGGTTCCGCCCGTTGCTCCCCCTGGAAGAGGGCGATAATCGTCGTTCCCGACCCAGACTGCCGTTGACAGTTGGGGAACATAACCGACAAACCAAATATCCCGTTCAGAAGAGGTTGTCCCCGTTTTCCCAGCCGCAGGGCGATCGAGTCTCGCATTTGTTCCAGTGCCCTGGGTGATCACTCCTTGCAGCATTTGATTCAAAGACGCAACAGCCCATCGATTAAGCAGGAGTCGCGGTTCAGGAGTGTTGTCGAGAAGCACATTGCCCTTACTATCGGTCACCTGGAGAATGAGAGTTGGATCAGAGTGCCATCCACCACTGGCGAAGGTCGCAAAGGCTCCTGCCATTTCCATGGGGGTCAAATCGACTGCTCCCAAAGGCAAGGAGGTTACAGGCTCAATGGGGCTACGAATGCCAAGGGCACGGCAAATTTCAATGACTCGGTTGAGTCCTACTTCTTGACCCAGCTTGATGGCAGGAACATTGCGTGAATACTCTAGTGCCCGTTGCAGAGTCATCGCTCCATAGAAACTACCGTCATAGTTGCGGGGTGAATAGAGCTTATTGCCATCGGGATAGGAGACAGGAGAATCGTTAATCGTAGACGTGGGCGCGTAGTGTCCAGACGCGAGAGCAGCGTAGTAGACAAAGGGCTTAAACGCAGATCCAGGCTGACGATTCGCTTGAATTGCACGGTTGAACTGGCTAGTTTTATAGTCAATCCCGCCCACCATGGCTTTTACAAAGTGGGTTCGAGGATCAACTGCGACCAGAGCAACTTGGTCGGCCTGGAGGCCACGGTCAACCAATAGCGTTTGGTAGGCTTCTTTGACGGTATTTTCAGCCATGAGCTGAAAGTCTGTATCAATCGTGGTCTGTACGCGCATGCCTCCGCGCAGGACGGCATCTTGCCCAAATCGACGGGTCAATTCTTGAACCACTGCATCGGTGATGTAGGGTAATCGGCTTTCGCTGAATGAGGTGACTTGTCCGAGGCGAATGGGTTCAGCTTTTGCAGCCTCATATTCCTCCTGGGTCAGCCAGTTCAGCCGATACATTCGATCGAGCACGATCGCCTGCCGCTGTTTTGCCAACTGATAGTTGATGAACGGACTGTAGTGTTCGGGAGCCTGAATCAGTCCGGCCATCATCGCCGATTCAGCAATAGACAATTCCTGGGCAGACTTATTGAAATAGCTCTGGGCAGCGGTTTCTGCTCCATACGTGTTGTGCCCCCAATACACCTGATTGAGGTACATTTCTAGAACTTCATCTTTGCTGAAAATCTGTTCCAGTCGGAGGGAAAGAACGGCTTCAGCCGTTTTTCGGCTGATGGTCTTTTCAGGTGATAAGAAGAGGTTTTTCACCAACTGCATGGTGATCGTCGAGCCGCCTTCGACGGTTTCACCTTCTTCCCAGTTGGCTAACAATGCACGGACGATGCTGGGCGGATTAATGCCTCGATGCACGAAGAAATTACTATCTTCGATCGCCAGCACTGCCCTCTTCAGATTAGGCGAAATCTCTTCCAGCTCAACAATTTCACGGTTCGCTTCATCGTGAATATTGTTGAGCAATCTCCCGTTGACGTCATACACATACGACGTTTCGGTCGGGATGTAGTTCTTCAGGACGCGAACATCAGGCAAATTGCGAAAACTAATGGCCAACCCCATCAGGCCACCCGCCACGACGGAACTCCCCAACATGGTGACGGTGAGGATAGTGCCTGCGGTGACTTTTCCAACGGCTTGAGCAAAATGGGCGATCGCCCCACCTGTGCCCCGTTGTTTGGGCGATCGCCCTTTTGCTCGCCCTCTTGAACGGTCATTAGGCTGCCCCTTGGGTCGTCGGGAGGGATGGCGACCAGGCTTTCGCTTGTTGTGATAAGTATTTGGGGCCACAGTATCAGTAATCCTTTCTTAAACAGTGCATATCAAGTAGAGGGTGGGGATGTCCGTGAGCGGGGCAATCACAGGATGGATTGTCTCAGGTTTTGCATGTGTCCCAATCTTCGACTCAAGCAGTGAATTCTGACAACCTGATGAGATGAGTATTCTCTATGATTGGGCAAAATATCGAGAATGTCTCGTTTTGATAGATTTTGTTAAAGCGAGGTGCCCAGGAATCATGATGTTCTCGGAGTGGTTCGTTGTGCGGTAGGATTTGTCACCCATTACTGACATAGACAAATTGACGTCAACGATTTACATCAATATTTCAACTCATATTCTCCAAACCCGCATCGTCCGGAGGAATTTGATTGGTTTATGCCACGCACCTCTGCGAGGCTCCTCCTGATGGATTCTTTCCACGTCTGAGGGCTTTGGTCAGGGAGGTATGTGTGGCGGAGTTGCAAATCGCTATATTTGCGAATCCTGAACCCTGACCTTTGGGTTTAGTTGTAGGATGGAACATTGTTTGGCACGACCTTTTGACCATCATCTTGAAGCACCATCATTGAGCTATGGCGACTGACCCTGATTCAATTCGATCTTGGCTGTATCGAGGCACGAGTGAAATTTTCCCAGAGCAGCCCGACTCGAAAAATCCTGACGAAAACTTAGTTCAGCGCATTATTACAGAACAGGGCGATCGCCCCCTTCGCGTGAAGCTGGGCATTGATCCCACCGGGTCGGAAATTCACCTGGGGCACAGCATTGTGTTTCGCAAGCTGCGGGCTTTTCAAGATGCGGGACACACCGCTGTGCTCATCATCGGCGATTTTACCGCACGCATTGGCGACCCGACGGGCAAATCGGAGGTGCGGCGTCAGCTCACGGAAGAGGATGTCAAGCGAAATGCCCAGACCTACTTAGATCAGGTGCGTCCCATCTTGGACTTTGACACACCGGGACGGCTAGAAATTCGCTACAACTCCGAGTGGCTATCGGGCTTGGATCTGGGCAAGATTCTTGAATTGCTGACCACCATGACCGTGGGGCAAATGCTTGCAAAAGAAGGCTTTGCCGAGCGCTATCGCAATGAAACGCCGATTTATCTGCATGAGTTTCTCTATCCTTTAATGCAGGGATACGATTCTGTGGCGGTTGAAGCGGATGTAGAGTTGGGCGGTACCGATCAGAAGTTCAATCTGGCAGTGGGACGAGATTTACAGCGGCATTTCAAACAGCGTCCGCAGTTTGGCTTGCTGATGCCGATCTTGCTGGGCACCGATGGCGTTCAGAAAATGTCGAAATCTTTGGGCAACTATGTGGGGCTCCAAGAAGATGCGCTGTCGATGTATTCCAAGTTGGAAAAGACCCCCGACAGCATTTTGAATGATTATGTCGAGCTGTTGACCAAGCTGAATGTGGATGATTTGCCAGAAAATCCGCGCGATCGCCAAAAACTTCTGGCGTTAACCGTGGTCAGTCAGTTTCATGGGGAACAAGCGGCCTATGAAGCGCAACAAGCCGCACTTACTCTCGTACAGGGGGATGCGACACAGGCTGAAGCGGTGCCAGAATTCTCTCTAGCAGAGACAGAGTTTCCGGTGAAGCTGTTTTACTTGCTGGGAGCCAGTGGCTTGTGCAAAAGCAGTGGAGAAGGTCGCCGACAGATTCAGGGAGGAGCCGTGCGGTTGGATGGCGATCGCATTTCAGATGCCAATGTAACCTTTGAGTCCGTCGATGAGCTGGATGGAAAAGTGTTGCAGGTCGGCAAGAAGAAATTCATCCGATTGATCCGTTAGAAAATCAAATTGCAGGGGCGAAGCATTGGGCCAGCATTATTTGAACTCTTACAATAATTTCTGCTCAAATGCTTCGCCCGTAAAAATTTCAGGGCATCGATAAAGTGCGTAGATATAAAATGCGTGGATTACGAATGGCAATGCATATGTTGATGTAGGCGTAGGATATGGCAGCAGCGGATCAGATTATCGTTCCTCTTGATGTACCCGATGAAGCAGCGGCGATCGCCCTCCTCGATCGGTTGCCTCACGCCACTTTCTGGAAAGTGGGACTGGAGCTATTTGTCAGTGTGGGTCCCCGCATCCTCGAAATTCTGAAGGAGCGCGATAAGCGAATTTTTCTGGATCTTAAGTTTCACGACATTCCCAACACCATGGCCGGAGCCTGTCGCTCAGCCGCTCGCTACGGCGTTGATCTGATGACGGTACACGCAGCGGCAGGCAGTACTGCACTGAAAACTGCACACGCTGCTTTACTCGAGGGGGCTGAAGCCTCTGGACAGGCTCCGCCAAAATTGTTGGCGATTACACTGCTGACAAGTCTGACCTCGCGATCGCTAGCCTTTGAATTAAACGTTCCTGTCGAGCTGCCCGAATACGTTCTCAAGATGGCGCTACTGGCTCAAGAAAGCGGATTGGCAGGAATTGTTTGCTCTCCGCAAGAAGCGGGACAGGTGCGAGACGTGTGTGGAAGCGATTTCCTTCGGGTGTGTCCAGGGGTGCGCCCTGCATGGTCAGCCCATGCCGATCAGCGACGGTTGCTGACGCCCAAAGATGCGATGACGGCAGGCGCGAATTACCTGGTCATTGGTCGTCCCATCACCGCATCCGAAGACCCGGTTGTTGCATTCCAACGGGTATGTGAGGAATTAGATGCATGAATCGAACCCATCATGACAATTGGACACAGCAGGGAATGCGTAGGGGCGAATGGCCATCCGCCCCTACAGGGTGTTGGTCACGGGTGGGACGATGGAGGAAGGCGATCGCCCTCCTTTCCACCGTGAGCCTCACGACCCCACTCCTAGTCGGCATCTGGATGTCTCCGAAATCAGCCACAGCAGTCCCACACCGTCCATCATGGCTAAAAGCATCCGATGAGCCAGCCGACTTTATCCGCACCCCCGCCCTCTGCCCGGATGAGGTTGAAAATCTCACTGAGCTGATGCTGCGAGATGTGCCGAGTTATGGAAATCGTGTGAGTCAGCGATCGCGCCGCTCCGTGAATGACATCCTGCCCCAGAGCCATATCCTTTCTTCCAGTCCTGCCAACATCACCTCCCTCGATCCGTCGCAATATCAAACCATTCCCCCCATCGAAGAGATTCGTGCCCAAGGGCTAGAATCAATTTTCTTCACGACCCTTGAGCGCCAGTCTCTCCAAAACGAAGCGGTTTTGCTTCAGCATTATCATTGGGCATTTTTGGCCGATACGTCCCAAGGGTGGGAACTCGCGTTCATGTACTCGACCTTGGGCGGCTATCCGGCCACAGACCCGCCAACCCCTCCCCGTGATAACAATCAAGGCGTCATTGCTCAAGCCATTCGACTGTGGCTGCGAGACTGCGAAGCAGGCTCCGTCAAAGCCCCCGAAGAGGACTGATACGTGCAGGGATCATGCGACAGCAGGGACAGGGCAGCGCCCCGCTCGATTTCAAGAAATAAGACGTTCTTCCAGGCGTACACTATAGGGTGGTACACCTCTATTCGTAGCTATGTCAGTCATTTGGGAACTCGATTTCTACTCACGCCCCGTCTTGGATGAGAATAACAGGAAGCGGTGGGAAGTTCTGATTTGTGAAAGCCCCACCTCGGTCGATGTTCCGATCGAGTCGTTATTTCGGTATTCAAAATTTTGTAACAACACAGAAGTTAACTCTGTTTGGCTACGAGAAGCCATTGAAGAGGCGATCGCCCAAGCATCGGTTACCCCCGATCGAATTCGCTTCTTTAGACGCCAGATGAACAACATGATCGTCAAGGGATGCGAAGACGCAGGCATCACGGCATCTGCCAGTCGGCGCACGCCAGCATTGAGTCAGTGGATAGAGTCGCGAATGCAAGACGTTTATCCCTCAATGCCCAACTATCAGGCCAGCAACAATCCATCGGTGGCCTATCCTCTCAACGTTCCTCAACCCCTGCCCGATGCCCTAGAAGGCGAAAAATGGACGTTCGTGAGTTTGCCCGCAAGCGATTTGGTAGAGATGACAGAATGGGAGATTGGCTTCGGCGAAGCATTTCCCCTGGAATTTCTCAATGTGTCATCCGATCAAGCCATTCCTGGGTTGCTCATCTTTTCATCACGAGCCGAACCCCTGGCCGCGTGGATGTCGGGCCTTGAGTTGGCCTTTGTTCAAGCCATGGGAGCGGAAGGCAAAGCACCTCCCCGGTTGATTTTAGAAACGGGCGTGAGTGACGCCTGGACATTGGCTAACCTTTCGACAACTGCCTTAGCGCAAGAAGGGCAACAATTTGAAATGGCTAAAAAGAATGCCCAGGGGGGACACTTCCTTGCGATTCAGTCGAGTCCAGAATCAGAATCGTTTGCCGGATTTTGGCTCATGAAAGAACTTCATCTAGCGTAAAGTTCCACAATCTCAGATGATGGATTGTTAGGGATTGAAAATATGCTGATTCGTCTTTGGCTTTTCTGAGCATCAAATGTTGTCATTTTGATGCATCACCCCCCAGTCCGGGGGTTACCGGAGATCCCAAAATGAATGATCGGCTATATTCGTCCTGCGCTCCGACGGTAATCGTCTACGAATGACTCCAATAGCAGCGTTTGTGTGATCGGGACTACCTATTGAACAGATTATGGCGTTTGATTCTTCTTATTCTGCTTCTCTGCCCGAGCAGCTTTTGAATATTGCTCACCAATCAGGCGCAGAGGCAGCAGAAGTTCTTGTGTCTGAATCAAGGGCTCGACCTATTTTCTTTGAAGCCAATCGACTTAAACAAATTGAAAGCAA
>JAYKJC010000380.1:0-2868 GCA_035285885.1 Leptolyngbyaceae cyanobacterium
ATACAGCTCCGGATCTCGGATGGACGCTGATCCTCCCATCTGTTGCAGAACCGTCTCCAGGGTCACAATGTTCTGAAACTTTTGATAGCCCGTCTCGCTCAGGGTAAATTGCAGCAGGCGATCGCACACCTGACGCTGATCCGCCGACATCTCTTTGAAGGGAATTCCCTGACGCGATCGGGGCGTATAGTGCCAGTTCGACCGTTCATCACTGTTGAATGGAAATACCGCTCGCTGCTGCTGTTCGGGCGTGAGAGCCTGAAGCCATGCCAGCACCCGTTCTGCCATGCCAGCTTGAACAGATGCATCAACGGTGGGCAGGGTTGTCGGTGTTTCCATGGGAGCCTCCAAAGTCGGCGTTTCTGAAGTAGGTGTCTCTGTCGATGTCTCAGTTGGTGTCTGTGCTGAGGTGTCTGCCGTTGGCGTTGAGGGGGGTGTGCGTGACTGACAAGAAGATCCAATCAGTGACGAAGCGGCGATCGCACTTCCACCCAGCAGTAAATGTCGTCGATTCATCATCATTTTCCCCAAAGGTCACACTAGACTATTAGAACTGACGCCTTCTTTGGTGGGGTGGCGGGTTGCCCCGCTACCACACCCAAAAAAGTCACGATATAAAGAGGACTTGCATCAGTCCTGACTATAAAACTGCACGCGGGTCATCCTTCGGTTTAAATGATTTTTTTCAGAACAAGATACATTTGCTTCGTAAGTGCGATATTGATTGGGCTTGTCATCGGTACGACCAGCTGTACGGGTAGAGGTGACCCCCAGCCCCCATCTCCCTCCGCTGATGCTCCTCCTGCTGAGCAAAACTCTCAGCCTTCAACTGCGCTAAGGGAATCGACGGAACCAAAAGAGGCGATCGCCCCTGCCGAGGCCACCTCAGATGAAACCGATATCTGGTCACGGCTCCAGAATGCAGACGACACCCACTACTATGTGCTGATGCGCCATGCCCTTGCCCCTGGAACGGGAGATCCCTCTGGTTTTCAGCTTAATGATTGTTCGACCCAGCGTAATCTATCGGAGGAAGGGCGTGACCAGGCGAGACGCACAGGTGAGGCGTTTCGTGAGAACAACGTCACCGTTCAGCGAGTCCTCTCTAGCGAATGGTGCCGCTGTTTAGACACCGCAGAACTCCTGGATTTAGGCCCCGTCGAACGGTTCTCTGGGCTGAACTCTTTCTTTCAGGATCAGGCGAAACGTCCAGAAAAAACCGCCCAGCTTCGCGAATTTATGCTCGCCAATCAAGATGAGTATGGCGTTACAGTGCTGGTGACTCATTTTGTGAATATCTCGGCGATCGCCGGAAGTGGCATCTCATCGGGAGAAATGGTGGTCATGCAAATCAACGACCAGGATGAGCCCGAAGTCGTTGATCGCATCGACGAGTTCTAAGCATACGGCCTGAGGCGAGAATTCCACACGCACCCAGTCCCGTGAAGCTATCGGTAGCGATTAGAACCTCAGGTTCGCGTTCCTGAGGACAATTGAGCGCTGGTCATGCCCGACAGTCCCCCCATGCTGATGCGCTGATAAATCGCCTGCGTAGGCGCAAGCCACACCGTGCCCGTGCCCCGGAAGGTTTGCAGCAAGCCTTCGCCACTGGTCATCGACCCCAACAGTCCTTTCGTCGATTTCTCCACCGTGAAGCTCACATCCCCGGTTCGCATGAGGGCAAAATTGCCGTCAACCTTAAGAACATCGTTGTGTAGGTCAACCCGCCTCAGCTCCGTGGCAGGGACTGGAATCTCAAAAACGCACAGCCCCGATCCTTTAATGCTGACCTGAAACAAGCCTTCTCCCCCTAAAACCGCTGAGGACAGATTCCGTTGCGCCACCATCGACACCTCTAGCGAGGCGCTCCCGCAGTAAAACAGGTCTTTATCGGCAATAATTTGCTCATTGTGTAACTCATGAATCAGGTAAAATCCAAAGCTGGGTTCTAGATAGATTTCACCCGTTCCTTCATACTTGGGAGTAAAGATACTTTCCTGAGTGGTCAGGCTTTTGAGGAACGCTTTTCCCAGTCCTGCCGCTCCGCCCACACTACTGGTTGCTTCGATGGCTCCCTGGAGGTAATGCAGTGCCCCTGCTTCGGTAATAATCTGTCCGTTATTCAACGTGACTTTAATCTGCTTCAACTGCAAGCCTGCCTGGTTAGCGAAGAAGAGATTCGTAGCGGTGTAGGGGTTCTGGCTTCCCCTAAGCTGCTTGTATCCCAACACCTCGATTTTTAGAGATGGGCGTGTAACGGAATCGAGAACCTCATAATCAGCATCCTGCCCCCTGCCCTCCGGCTCGCGATCCTGCGCTGTCCCTTGCGCTGCTGGGGTGGGTGTCGGCGACGCTTTCGGGGTCAATAGCTGCGCCAGTCCGTTAATGCTAGAGGCCACGAGCCAGTCTCCATTTTCTTGCCGCACCCACGTGTTTGCTTTGATCAATCCTTGAACGGCAGCCTGCTTGAGCTGGTCGGGGGTTACGGGGCCGACGACTTCATCCCCTTTTTGGTAATACCATGCTGGAGGGTTCATTGGCTTTAAGGTCCTATCGAAGGTGAACGTGTTGTTATGCTACCCCCAATGTCACCGAAAAATTGCAGTGCTCCTCTCTGAGCAGTCTATTTTTCATCTTTTATAGCGCTATGGGCGCTACGCGCGTTGGTTAAATGTGTAGGTTAGATTAGCGCTAGCACAACCCAAGAAAAGCCTCGTTGTTGTTGGATTTCACTTCGTTCTACCCAACCTACACATACTCATTTATCCCTCAAAATAAGGATGACAGATCCTAGCTATCATACTTGACCGAGCAGCCATAGGGCTGGGTCACCGCACTCTCCACAGGCTCATCTGCAAGCACACTTGC
>JAYKJC010000381.1:0-13290 GCA_035285885.1 Leptolyngbyaceae cyanobacterium
AACGTTTCGAGTTGAGCTTGTCGGGGCGCGTAAATGTCGGTTTGTTTAATGCCGTTGCCCTGAATCGTGAACAGCTGATATCGACTTTCAAAAATGTTGATGGGGTCTCGCACCGTTCTCTCTAACCGATAGCGCCAGGATAAGTTATTGCGAAACTTCGCCATTTCTCGACTCGACATGAGGTTCTGATCATAAAACCCTTGTTTGATGACTTCTACGTCACCGAGTCGGTTGAGAAGGGGCTGAATCACGCTGTTGGCCACCTGAATGACGAGGTGATCCAGAAGCTTTTCTGCACGAACCATGGCTTCAGGTGTTCCCGGCACATAGGTGACGCTATCGACGATGAGCGGATCGTTGAACAGCAAATGAGCGAAGAACTCACTCACATACGGAATTTCATCTAAGATTGCATTTTGGGCGATCGCCGCATCATCCGATAAAACCGTTACAACTTCAACCTCTAGCCCTTCAATCTGAATGGCGTAATATCGTCCAAAAAAATCATCGGCAACACTCTGCCACAAATCTCGGAGAATGCGCGATCGCCCATCACTGATTTGTCGAGGGGTCACCTTAGATTGCCGCAAACTATCGAGTCGCGAGTGCAGCTTACGAACCACGGTAAACAGCAGTTCACGCTTCTTATCTTCTCGCAGAATATCAATCTCCAGCGGAACATCACTCACATTTCGTAAATGCCCTTGCAGCTTGAAGGCGATGCCCTCAAACAAGGTCGCTTCAACACCTGCACGAATCACAGCACTGCCTGCGTCTGTTTCCTGGAGCCACCGTGAAGCATCGCCTCGTCCGCCGCCCCCAGAAGCCCCACTGCTGATGGGACGATTGGATGAACGATCTGAGCGTTGAAATTGACGTGGCGGGCGATCGCCCCTCAAAGCATCTAGCTCAGAACGATTACCGGACAGGTCACCTTGCTCATCATCCAGGACTGGAGTGGATAACAATGCCTGAACCATCCATCGGGCGGCTCGCAGTTCGCGACAGCGTCCTTCAAGGATGAGGCGATCGAGCCCCTCGATCGCTGAGTAATCCAGTTGAGCCTGCAATTCTACCAGGGCTGCATCAATTTGTTGAAAGCCAGAGGTGCGAATGTTGCGTTTGAGAATCGACAGGGGAGTGGCGATCGCCTTCGACAACCGCGCAGTCCCTCTGCGTGGGCTGCTGGAGAGAACCCCGTCAGAAGGTGTGATCCAGGCCGAGCCTCCAGCCGCAATTTGCCGTAGCCGCTGCACCAACTCATCCGGTGGTGCAGTTTTTAGAGCATAGCCATTGGCTCCAGCCTGCTGAAGATTCGCCAAGGTTGAGGCTGACGGTGTAGCCCCCAAAACTAAAATGGGCGTCGTTTCAAATCGCCGCCGCAAAACCTGGCACAGAGTCAAGCCTTCTTCTTCAACTCTGGAGGAGAGGGCTAAGGTCAGGCCCAGCACCGCCACCACATCCCGCCCCTTTGACGCTGGCGAACTTTTAATGGCAGATTCAATCAGTTCGGCAGCACTTCGTTCTCGCTCGGTTTCACCCACAACCGTAATTTCACTCTGCTGCTCTAGCCACACCCGAAGCCCCGTCCGAAAAATAATATCGTCGTCGATCAGTACAACCGAAATGGACTGGGGAGGGTCAGGGGTGAGTTGTCGAACAGTCATAGCAATTGGAATGAGGATGTTATCAATCAGGCATGGTGCAGGGTAGGAACCAAATGATGCTCTATGATAATGCTTCTACCGATGATAGTCGTAATATCTTGAATCATAGTAACCTTCATAACTATTCTGCCGAGAAGAACGGTTCGGGGAAGATTGACTATCATTCGAGTTGCCTTGACTCGACTGTTGGCGACGAATGCGCTCACGCTGGCTGACCCACTGAGAAATTAATCCTTGAGCTTCGTCATACAGGGGTTGTCCCCGCTCGATCAAGCTCGCCCTCGCAATCGCCTGGGTCAGATAAATTCGAGAGGCAAGGCTTCGTGCTTCAGCCAAGTAGGCTCGATTTCGTTCGAGCTGAAACTCCGACTGCCATTCTTCAATATGGTCTTGAGCAATGGTGTAGAGCGATCGCTCAGCACTGATCTCATTGGCACGCTCAATGGCTTCTTCCCAGTCTCCGCTAGCGGCCAGCTCTCGCGCCTCAATCAGAATGGGACGATCTTCGATGGCCTGGAGCTGCTGCGTCCAGAGACTGAGCCACTGCTCAGAAGCGGGCCACTGAACCGGATCAACCCCCACCGCCTGAACATGGGCGATCGCCGATTGAATTGCATCTTTTGTTTCTGCTGCGGCCATGCGTCTCGCCATAGCCAGTTGGGGTCGATATTGAATGTTGTTGACTTCCTGAGTCCAGTGGGCAATCAGCGTCTGAGCCTGGAGTCGACGAGGTTCGTTGATGCCAATCTGTTGTGCTTGATGGATCGCAAGTTCAAGCGTCTGACGACTTCCCATGCGAGCCAACCACTGAGCCACTTGCAGCTGATTGACGTTGTCTCGCTCACGCTGCCACTGGGCGATCGCCTCTTGCGCCAGGCTGTAGAGCTGGCTATCTGAGGGAATAGGACGGGCCGTGGCGATCGCTTCAGAAAGCTGGAGCGCTTCTGTCGGAGCTACCTCCCAAGGCACCCGTTCAAACGTCGTCAACTGCTTGGCATGACTAAAGCGGAGGAGGTTTTTCGGTTCACCTTCGTCCGCAATTTCAATGGGAAGGTGTTGCACATGCCCCAACGCCGTATCGATGTTGCCTGCTTGCAGAGCTTCAAATCCAGCAGCGATTAACGTTCTGCCCCATTGCTTGATGACGCCTTGGGCATCCTTCCATGCCAATGTTTCAGGCTGAATAGATTGCATGATGGAGACGGCTGCGGATACATCTTCTGAGCGGCCTGATTGAGCCAGAGTCATGGCCTCCATGAAATGACCTCGCGCCGCCTTTTCATCTTGAATTCTCACCGACAGATCCTGGGCGCGATCGCCGCTCCAATGGGGTTGAGACACCTGTTTTAGGGCAGTCAGATGTTCGGAGGCTTGACTCCACTCTTGCTGTTCAATCGCGGCAATGGCTTGCTGATAAATTTGCTCCGCTTCATTCCACTGGTCTTGCCACTGAGTCAAAAGAGTTTGAGCTTCGTCATATCGAGAGCTATGGGAGGGAATCCGATTCAAGAAGGCGATCGCCGCCTCAAGTCCGTCTTCTTCTAACGAAAGCTTTGCGTAATCAATCACCACAGCAGACCATTCTGTCAGGGCTTCCTGAGACTTGCGATACATGGGATGTTCGGGTCCCCAGTCCGCTGTCAGGTCAATACCTGCGAGAACAGCCTCAATATCTCCGTCTTGGGCGGTCTGCTGAGCACAATAGAGCTGATCAGACTCCGAGACAAAAAACTGAGGATTCTGGCAGTCAGGGTCAGGCGGAAGCCAGGTTAACCACTGATAGGCGGCGAACCCTAACCCAGAAAACACCATTAACCCTAAAAAACCGAGGGTCGGCCATAGCTTTGAAGACCGTCGCCGTTGCTTGCGATGCTTGGGGCGTAACCGTTTAGGAGGGGCGATCGCCTCTGACGAATAGTGCTGAGGCGAGGGTTGCTGAGGTTGAGGGGACGTGGAAGGAACTATGGCCGCAGACGTAGGTTCTGTCGGGAGATGGCCAGAGCTACGACCTGTTGCAGTCTCCTCCACCAGGACATCAGGGGCATGATCCGAACGAATGGATTCAGATTTCTCCCTCACCTTTTCTTGCGTAGCGGTTTCTTGAGTAGCGATTTCTTGCGTTGCGGTCTCTTCTGCAGCGATGGAAATCGGACTGCTATTGACACCCATATCATCTGCACCCAAGTCACTCAAGCTCAAGCCATGGGTGCCTAGCTGAGCCTGAGTAGGCACAAACTTCTGTCCATATGCCTGACCATAGGGATGATGCTCTGATTCCGATGAAGTCTTAAATTGTGGAAGGGTGACCCGATGCCCCTGCTTATCCATGGTCGCTCGCTCGTCAATAAGAACCTCTAGCAACCCCCTTTTTAGAAGGCTTGATTGTCATATTAGCCGGATTCTCCTTGTGGTGTATCGAGTTAGAACAACTTTTTAGATTTCAACTGTTTTGCTCGTTATGCTTAATCTGGTGACCATAAAAATTGATTTGATAATCAGTCACCCTAACGCCCGTCTGAGCTTCTACTTGTTGAATCACTTCAGCAGGCAATCGAATGTGAATGTCTAAGATTTGGTTGGCATCCAGGCAGTAAACATGACTATGAGAATCGCTGATATTCCCATAGAGGCGTCCATCTGATCGCTCAAGACATTCGATGATGTTCTGATTCGATAAGGCTTCTAAGTTTTGATACACTGACGTGTGTCCAATGTCTCGCCCTTGGCGATTCAATCGGTCATAGATTTCTCGAGCTGAAAGATGCTCTTGCGTTTGCCATAAAAGTTCAAGAATATATCGACGCTGCTTACTCAAGCGCATGCCCAACGTTTTGCACTTTTCAAGTGCATCTTCTAGAGAACGGACGGGTTTGTGAGTCGCGGTAGTATATTCCATGCGTCGATCGTCGATCGTCAAAACAACAATTCTGGAGTGAAACTGGCTTCTTAAACGTACTCAGTTCCACTTCATACTAACGTGATTTTTCGGAAACTGTCTATTTTCCGAAGTCGCCAGAGCATAGGCTAACGTTGAGATCCAACGATTGACAACCGACCAGACAACTGCAATAGCGGCGATCGCTCCCCCTTGTCTACAGACCTGCTCAACTTTCTATTCCGTGCTCAAATTAAGGACTCACAACTCGCCCATGTCTACATCGATTCCATTGACTACAGACGTGATTCATCGCCTTGATTTAAGTCCCGTTCGAGACGTGGTAGCCCCCTGGTTGGCAAGTGGGGCGATCGCCACCTACGCTCAAACCTTACATTTTGAGTTTGACTATCCCCGCGACCCCACTGATCCCCGTGAACTCTCTGAGGTTCCTGAGATTCGGCTATGGTTCATTGCCCTCGATGCCCAATACCCTTGGTTGCCCTATCTCCTTGATTGGGAAAAGGGTGAGTTGTCCCGCTACGCGGCTATGCTTGTGCCTCATCAGTTCAACCGCACTGAGGGCATTCAATACAATCCAGAAGCCCTAGAGATCTTTGTCATGCAGAAAGTTTTTACTACGGCTAATTGGATGCAGAGTCAGGCGATCGCCGGACGCAATCGGCTCAAGTTAATGACGAAAACATTAGGCTATGAGCTTGATGATCAATTTTTTGAGCTGATTGGGCTAATGTCTTAGATTAATCAGCCATCACAGCAATCTGTCATCATATCAACCAGCCATCACATCAATTGGCTATCACATTAATTGCTATCAAACAATTGGCTATCGCTAGAACTCATGTAGGATGTAAGGCACGTGCAATATTGAGTGCGGCTAGACGACTTGTCATATGGTGCCATGGTCAAAAGCAAACCTCCACACTCAGCAGAGGCGTTAAGCCGTCATCCGCTTCTCCATCAATTTCAAGACTATCGCATTCGTGAAAGTCGTCGTGCAAAACACGTCTCAATCAAAATATCCACCTGGGGCGATGTTGAGGTTGTGGTGCCACGAGGGGTTTCTGCCCAAAAGCTGGTCTCGATTCTGAACCAGCGGACAGACTGGATTCAAGCGACAAAGCAGCGGATTCTTTCTGAGAGAGGGGCGATCGCCCACGAACCTGAAGCCTCTTGTCCGACTGGCGTATTTCTCCGGGCCATCAACGAAACATGGACCGTAGATTACATCCAGACCGAAGATCCCCATGTCGCTCTTGATGTTGACCGCGCCAATCAGCACCTTCAAATCTCAGGGCATATTGAACACCCTCCCCTTTGTCACACTCTCCTCGGACAGTGGATACGAGATTATGCGCGACTTCACTTTGTCCCCTGGCTGGAACGCGTCAGTCAGGAAACTCAACTGCCGTTTAACAAATGCGTCATTCGTCGGCAGAAAACCCGCTGGGCCAGCTGCTCCAGCAAACACAACATCAATCTCAACGACAAATTATTGTTTTTGCCTCGTGACCTTGTTGATTACGTCTTTATTCACGAACTGTGCCATACCGTACACCTGAATCACTCCAAGCAATTCTGGGCATTAGTTGAGCAAAAAGAAACCCAATACAGAACGTTGGATCAGCAACTGCGAACTGCATGGCGTTACGTTCCTCGATGGTTGGAAAAAGTCTGATAGATTGCGAACTGTATGGCTCTATGTTTCTCGATGGCTGGAAAAAATCTGATGGGTACAGCACATTCGAGTAATCGCACTGGAGTCATCTAACCGTGGGAGAGCATATTTCATAACCTGAGAAGGTTATTCCTTAATAAAGTAACTGTTACGCTGTGTACATATAAGTTCATGTTCTGTATTAACTAAACGTAACCGAATCCTTATCGAAAGATTATGGTTCGTATCAACAGGAGTCAATCGTCAAGAGGTCATTTCCTGCAAGTGCATGGCATGACTCTTTACCGTAAAGTTTCCTTTACAAATTGCATCCCAAAGGACGCCGCAAAAGTTTCAAGCGACCTTTCATGTCCAGATCATGTCCAGAAAGGTAGTGCGCTCGATGAGCACACGATAAAAGATTTGGCAGTCATCGCCCTGTTCTCATCTTCCAATCGTGCATTTTGCTCCTACAAGCTTCCTTGACTGCATCTGCGACTTAAGCGAAACTTACATATAAATGAATTGACTGCTCAGTCTTTAGTTAACAAATAAGACGTAGTTTTACAGAGTAAAGCTTTTTATTGCTTTGTACCTGGAGTCATCTTGTTAATCAGAGGAATTGGCGCGTAGCATCTTGCGACCCGTTAGTTCCGCTAGCGAAGGAAGTTGAATCTACGCTATGGAAACCCTCGAGTTTGTTATTCACCCTGATGGTCGAGTTGAAGAGAAGGTAACGGGTATACAAGGAACGTCTTGTGCTGAGGTTACCCGGAAGATTGAAGAGCAACTTGGCTGTGTCATTGTCCACGAGAAGACGGCTGAATTTTATGCTCAAGCGGTGACAGAGTCCTCATCTTCTGTCTCAACGCATGCCACGCAAAGTCATTGGTAGGTATGCGCCCCAACGATTGTGTGATTGTTTGATATCCAATTTAGTTGAATCTCATTTCAAAGAATACCCATGTCTCACTTTAGCCAAATTAAGACTCAAATTCGCAATCTCGATTCTCTGAAAGTTGCCTTGACGAACAGTGGAATTGATTGGACTGCTGGTCCTGCGCAAGTTCGCGGATATCAAGGTCAGACTCATCAGGCTGATGTTGCCATCCAGCAGGATAATGGTTATGACATCGGCTTTACTTGGAACGGCAACGAGTATGAGTTAGTCGCAGACCTGCAATATTGGAATCAACCGCTCTCTGTCCAAGGCTTCATCAACCGGGTGACTCAGAACTACGCCTATCAGACAGTTCTGGAGACGACTGAGAAGCAAGGTTTCCAAGTTGCTGAAACCGATAAAAATTCAGACGGTTCAATCCGTCTTGTTCTACAGCGTTGGAGTGCTTAGGTTAAGTTACGCTCAACTATCTTTAGCGTTTTCGATGGCTGAAGGGCGATGGCGATCGCCCTTTTTCAGTATGTATAGCCATTCAAGTCAAATTAAAACGAGAGTGAATATGGGACTACGCAGCGCCTCCCGCGCCACTCCACTAATCCAAATGCACAGCGCTGTAAGGTGTCTAGATGCTGCATTTATTCTCGCAAATAGCATACACCTCTTGACCTCATGATTGTGGGTAACAAACTATGGCTAACGAACACTCTCCAAAAACAGGACTGGAGCCAGAATTGGGTGGGTTCCTTAGACATTCCGAGAATCGTACGGGCTTTGAACCGGAACTCGGGGGTGATTTTCGCCAGAAAGGAGTCTACGTCGATGAAGTGACGTGCATTGGGTGTCGGCATTGTGCCCATGTCGCGCGAAACACTTTCTACATTGAGCCCGAACACGGTCGCTCTCGAGTCGTTCGGCAAGACGGCGATTCAGAAGAGTTAATTCAGGAAGCCATCGATACCTGCCCTGTCGATTGTATTCACTGGGTAGACTACACCAATCTCAAAACTCTCGAAGAAGAACGTCGATATCAAGTCATCAAATCACTCGGCTTTCCAGTGAGTCACTCATCAAGCGTTGCGAATCTGCGACGCAGTAAAACCCATAAGGGTTAGAGGCGTGTGCGAACATAAAAACTCTCAAAATCTCTGATACATGAGCGACAGGTTGACCGGTCACTCATGTATCAGAGATTTTGTTTTCTTGCTGACATGATCTGGCAAGAGAATTACTGCGCTATGCGCGTTGGTTAAGCACGAAAAAATTAGCAAGAAAAAGGGATACAGCAACCTGTATCCCTCTTGTCCAGTGAATGTTCAGTCAACGAAAGCCGAAAACGCATCATCGTAAGCCGAACGTGCCTTGGCACAATGCTCAGGTCAAGGCTTCGAGATAGTCTCGAATTTGGTTGCGTCGCTTGGGCTGCCTCAACTTTTGGAGAGCCTTGGCTTCAATTTGGCGAACCCGTTCACGGGAGAGATCAAGGGCACGCCCAATTTCAGCGAGAGAATAGGGATTGCCATCTCCAAGACCAAAGCGCATCCGAATCACATCACGTTCCCGACTGGTCAAGTCTGTCAAAAGCTTTTGCAAGTCGCGGTGCAGTGACTCCCTCATGAGCATTTCTTCTGGGGTGATACCGTCCGTCTCTAACAAATCACCCAATTCGGTGTCCCTTTCTTTTCCAACCTTGGTTTCTAACGAGACAGAACGGGGCACACGAAGCAACACCTCTCGAATTTGAGGCGGGGTCATGTCGAGCTCTTTGGCAATTTCATCGACGGTAGGAGTGCGACCCATTTTCTGGGACATTTTGCGCTGAGCTTTTTTAATTTTGTTGAGTTTTTCGGTGATATGGACGGGGAGACGAATCGTCCGACTTTGAGTGGCGATCGCCCGAGTAATGCCCTGTCGAATCCACCAGTACGCATACGTACTGAATCGATAGCCCTTCGTAGGGTCAAATTTGTCAACAGCACGCTCAAGCCCCAGGGTTCCTTCTTGAATCAGGTCTAAAAGCTCAAGCCCGCGATTCTGATATTTTTTAGCAACAGAGACTACGAGGCGTAAATTCGCCTTAATCATGTGATCCTTGGCCGCAATCCCTTCCTGTTGAATGAATTCAAGCTCAGAAACCTTGATGTTTGACAACTCTGCCCACTTTCGCTTGCCCGTTGACAAAGCTTCCTTCAAAGTTTCAACAGTCATGCCTGCCTCGACGGCCCATCGCTCCCAACTCGGACGATGGCCCAAATTTGACTGGAGGCGATCGTGAATTTCTACAAGCTCAATATATTTTCCCAGTTCTGGGTCGTCTTCAGCCGCTTCACGGCACTGTTCAAGCAAATTCATGTACCGCTGAACCCGCTGAGCTTCAGAAACTTCCTCATCGCGTCCGAGTAGACGAACTCGACCAATTTCCTGAAGATACATTCTTACCAGGTCAGTGGTCCGACGTCCGCCGCTATTTTTTTTCAGCTCAGCATCGCTCACGCTATCGAGATCGAGACTTACCATATCAGACTCTGCCTCGTTAGCATCAAAGCTGTCATCAGCGAAGCCTCTTACCGGTGCTTGATTGTAATCTGCCTGCGAATCCATTGAAGATAAGTTGGCTTGCATGTGTTCTACTGACATAGTGGTTGTCTCAGTTGCTCCAGAATGAATTGAAGGGGCGAGGTCTGTTGCTGAGATTAGTATTCCCGTAATAGAAGACTAATTATCATTTAGGGGTGTTCCATCTCGGAAGACGGTCTCGCTTATAAGCACCTGATGCTCGGTTTTCTGCCGATTGGGGGGTGCCCTTTACATCGTGAGGACACACAACACGCTTGATGGCCTAAGGCAAAAGCGTAAGGCTATACTTTATGACTACAAGCAGCCCATAAAGATTCCAGAAAAAAGAACGGTTTACGCATGACTGGGCAAACTTGTTAAGCGTTCTCTAATTTCTGGTTCCCTTCCTCTGGCAGGGAGCCGCTGCGGGAGCCTCCGGCTCCACAAAAGAGTTGGTCTCACTTCGCAACTCGGCAAAGTTTATAGCCCTACGGGTTAAATTTTGAGCATGTTTCCCTGGAGCGGTTGGAGAAACATGCTGACACGACTTGGCAAACTTTACGAAGAAAAGAGGGCTTTGAGCCTGCACAACCCGTCCTCTACTGAAGAATGAATAGTCGCTTTGAAGATCGGGTTACAGCAACGTACAGTAGCTGATTGCGCTCATAATATTTTCGGTTAATGTGAAGATCCCGGACATCCACAAAAACGTTCTCAAAGGTTGATCCCTGCGCTTTATGGATGGTCAGGCTGTACGCATACCGAACATCATGAAAAAGCACTTTGAGTTCCCAATATTCGCGCCAGCGTTTTTCTTCTGCTAGTAGCTGCAGCTTGCGTTCATATTCGAAGCGACTGGCCTCATGCAAAACGGTGAGGGTGCGATATCGATCATCATCAGTCAACACGCTTAAAAACCATATATTCCAGTGGCCTTGGGTGCCCTCAACCGCTTCAAGCACCTCACATTCGGCTGAATTTTGCAACACCACATAGTCGTTTTCTAAACAGGGCGCATTGGCAATCAGTCGCTCATTCTTGACAAATCGAGGTGCCTGCTCACCGTAGATGGCCAAACGAATTGCCGTGTTCAGAGCGTTGACTCGTTTGTTGGTGTAGGCCAAGACGCGTACAAAGTCTGCATCTTTCTGATACGCCTGGCTTTTGAATGCTCGAAGCAACAAGTTCTGCCATCCAGACGCATTGACCATAAAGACGCCTTCGGTCTGAGCAGGGTTGGCATCCGTGCGAAACGGAGGAATCACTTGTCGATGGAGTTGATTGCGAATGGATTCTGCCAGAATGCCGATCGCCCCTCCGTATCGCACAACGTTTGTCAAATCGGATCGGTTATAAATTTGACTAAAGACTTTAGACTCGATTTCCCCAATGGGAGGCAGTTGGGCGATGTCTCCGACAAAAAGGATTTGCGTCTGTTGATGCAGATCAGAAACTGCGTTGGTGAGGAGAAACCACATTTCTTCACTAATCATCGACGCTTCATCGACGATCACTAACCGATAGCGATTGAAGAGATTCTCATTATCGCGATCCGGCTTAAAAATCTGTTTGCCCGTTTCTGTGTCGATTTCGGGACGGAGTCCGAGCAGTTTACAACAGGTCATGCTGTCAACATTGAGGTTCCACCGATCGGCCATTTTGCTCAGCACTTTTGTGGCCTTATTGCTGTGAGCGGTCAGTACCACGGATCTGCGATCGCCCCCTTCTCGCATGCGCATGATGAGAGCCTGAAGCAAGGTGGTTTTGCCTGTTCCCGCATACCCGGTGAGTAGATGGAGTTTTTCATGACTCTTTGTAAACACCTCTAGCTCTTGCAGCACCTGCCATTGCTGAGGTGTTAACACAATGCCGGGTAGGATTTCGGGTTGATCATCCATGGGATCATCCATTACGCCAATTCAAGGCGATCGCTCCCCCCTGGTAGTGTGATGCGCTCTAAAAAACTGTTCACGACCGTGAGGTAGGTGTCAGCATCCTCTAACATTGGGAAGTGACCTGTCTTCGGAATCACCACATGTTCAACGTTGGGGTTGACGGCGAGCGCCTTTCGGCCCAACTTTACAGGAATAATTTGATCGCATTCTCCAGAAACCAGCAGGGTTGGAATGTGAAGCTGGCGAAATTCTTCTGGCATTTCCCGTGCGGCTCGTTCACTCACAGCGGTGTACACCGTTCCCAACGCAGACTCATGATCCGCTTCAACAAAGTCTTCCAGAAATTCTCGATAGGCAGATGGAGGGATCGGACGATTCAGAAACCGAACCATGAACAGCCGATCCAATCCTGGAATGCGGAGAAACCACTGTGGACGAAAGCCCACGACATATCGACTAACTGCATGAAAGGCACTGAAGGTGAGCTTGTTATATTCAAACACCCCACTACAGGTGAGAATGAGTGCCTGACAGCGATCGCTCCATCGGTTTGCAAAAACTGTTGCAATGGAGGCTCCGGTCGAATGGGCATTAATTACCACTGTGGACAACTTTAGGGCATCGAGCAACGCTGCCAGATCGTCAGCATATCCCTCCAATCCATACCCCAACCCTGCAACAGCATCAGGAAGGGGACGAGGAAGGCGCGATCGCCCAAACCCCCGCATGTCATACAATAAGCAATCAAACAGGGGACTTAGGGAACGAGCCGTCTGCCTCCAGTAGCGGGTCGAGCCAGCCCAACCATGAACAAACACCATCACGGGTTTAGACGAGTGAGGAGGACGTTCATGACCAAGGTCACCGTCTTCCGTAATCCACTCCATATAGTGATCAACACCGCGAATTGAAATGTAGGCCATGGATGCACCTGAACGTATCTCATTAGCAATCTGTGCAACCCACCCGTGCCACCAAAAACTTCATAACCCGACCCTATGCAGACTCAGGCTTTGGGAGCGAGGAGGGGTGAACCAGTAACTCAGCCGTTGAGCGTTTTTCGACCATTTCTTTGGTGATGGTGCAGCGCGTGACATCCTTTCGAGAAGGCAGTTCATACATCACATCCAGCATGAGTTCTTCCACGATGCTGCGCAACGCCCGCGCACCTGTTTTGCGGCGATAGGCTTCTTTGGCGATCGCCCGAACCGCATCCGGACGAAAGTCGAGCTGCACATTGTCCATCTTCAACAGCTTCTGATACTGCTTCACAATGGCGTTGCGAGGCTCCGTCAAAATGGCTGAGAGAGCATCCTCATCAAGCGGTTCAACTACCGCAATCATCGGAATGCGACCCACAAATTCCGGAATCATTCCATACTTCACCAAGTCGTCAGCCTCAAGATTTTGAAGCACGTCAGCAGCTCGCTTTTCCTTCGATTGCTGCTTTTCGCCAGGTTGAACAAACCCCATCGACTTTTTCCCGATGCGCTGCTCAACAGTTTTCTCCAACCCAACAAACGCTCCCCCACAGATGAAGAGAATATTCGTCGTGTCGATCTGAATGCAGTCTTGATACGGGTGCTTCCGCCCCCCCTGAGGAGGCACATTTGCAATCGTCCCTTCCAACATCTTCAAGAGGGCTTGCTGCACGCCTTCTCCTGAAACATCTCGGGTAATCGACGGGTTTTCGCTCTTGCGAGCCACTTTATCAATCTCGT
>JAYKJC010000382.1:0-8424 GCA_035285885.1 Leptolyngbyaceae cyanobacterium
GACTTGAAGGCGATCGCCCAATCGGCTGATATTTTGGTTGCGGCGGTTGGTCGCCCTGGCCTGGTTACCGCTGACATGGTGAAACCAGGAGCCGTTGTTGTGGATGTGGGAATTAACCGCATCACGGAACCGTCAGGCAACACTCGACTCATTGGCGATGTTGATTTTGATGCGGTCGAGCCAGTGGCGGGCTGGTTGACACCCGTTCCCGGTGGAATTGGCCCGATGACAGTGACCATGCTGTTGCACAATACAGTATGGAGCTATTGCGATCGCCTCTAGGTCGAAAGCCCTCCGACATCAATCCAATCCATCAATCAATCCCAATTTTCCCAATTTCTAGTACAACGGTGAGAGGATATGACACGTTCAAGTAATTCAGGCACAGTCATGACAGATGATCGCCGTGACACCGCATCTAACTTTGATTTATCAACTTACCTCACAGAGCGAAAGGTCATTGTTGAAGCCGCCTTAGATGAATCGCTTCAGGTGGTCTACCCTGAAACCATTTACGAATCGATGAAGTACTCGCTCATGGCAGGTGGCAAGCGACTCCGCCCCATTCTCTGTCTGGCAACCTGCGAGATGACGGGGGGAACCGTTGAGATGGCCATGCCCACCGCCTGTGCGTTAGAAATGATTCACACCATGTCTCTGGTTCATGACGACCTCCCCGCTATGGATAACGACGATTATCGTCGGGGGAAACTCACTAACCATAAGATTTACGGAGATGCGATCGCCATTTTGGCCGGGGATGGACTGCTCGCCTATGCCTTTGAATTTACGGCCACCCAAACCCAGAATGTTCCTGCCGATCGCCTCGTCACCGTCATCGCTCGGCTCGGTCGAGCTGTGGGAGCGGCTGGGCTGGTGGGCGGTCAGTCGGTGGATCTGGCCTGTGAGGGGAAGACAGATGTTTCGGTCGAAACCCTGGATTTTATTCATCGCCACAAAACGGCGGCCTTGCTCGAAGCCTCTGTTGTCTGTGGTGCGATTCTCACCGGGTCATCTCAAGATACGATCCAGCGGTTAACGCGATATGCTCAAGCCATCGGGCTGGCCTTTCAAATTGTCGATGACATTCTCGACATCACCGCCACCCGAGAAGAGTTGGGGAAAACGGCAGGAAAAGACGTAGATGCGCATAAAGTAACGTATCCTAGCCTGTGGGGGCTAGACGAGTCTCGCCGAAAAGCTCAAGAACTCGTTGACAGTGCGAAAGAGGAACTCTCACCCTTTGGTGTAGCGTCTCTTCCACTCCAGTCTCTCGCTGATTACATCACTGCGCGGACGCACTAGACTTAGAAAACCCATGCAGGATTTTCTCACCATTTTTGATAACCACATTCTCATTGTGGCTTTGTTGGCTTGCTTGACGGCTCAGATGTTCAAAGTCCTGTTTGAACTGATTCGGCATCGCAAAGCAAGCATTCGGGGCCTCACTGAAACGGGAGGAATGCCCAGTTCTCACTCTGCACTCGTGGCGGCGCTGGCCACTGGAGTTGGACAAACGAAAGGATGGTCGAGCACAGAATTTGCGATCGCCTTTGTGGTTGCTGTGATCGTCATGTACGACGCTTTAGGAATCCGGCAAGCGGCGGGTAGCCATGCACGAATCCTGAATTTGATGGTTTCTGAGCTTTTCAGTGACAGACCCGACCTGACGGGCGATCGCCTCAAAGAACTCCTGGGTCATACGCCTCTCCAAGTCCTGGCAGGCTCTATCCTCGGCGTAGCCATTTCCTGGATTGCCGCTCCTGCCTACTAATCCAACCCCGTCTCTGGGTTTTCGGGTGGTGTAGTGTTCCGCAAGCCGCTATACGCATTGGCAAATTTCTCAAAATCCAGACGAATGAGGCGTTTGGGCACGCTTGGCATGCTCAAACGCCTCATTCTCCAGTGCCTCCCATCAATCTGGGTGCGTGGGGTCAGCACCACCTGGTCACAGAAACATCGGTATCTCTAAACTTAATCTTAAGGAGGAGCGTGCAAGAGTAAAGATACGGTGAAATTAAATTAGAGTATGGGTTGATTTGATGGTGAACTCGTCAACAATACAGAGGAAATGGCTTGTCTTTGTTACAATCCATGATGTTTCTTACTGCTGTTGCCCGCCCAGGGAGAACGTCGAAAGCTGTGTGCCCCCACAGGCACAACGCTTTTAAAGTGCGGATAACGGGTCAGTAGTGTTTGACAGAATTCGTGCGCCCGATGATACCTGACTCACTCTTGCATCGACTGTATCAATAGAGTGTTATCAGAGTGTCATCGCTCTTATTGCCATCTGATAGCAATAGAGTAACCAGGCACGACATCCACGACATCTAAAAAGCCCCTCTCAAACGTCCATCCAAAAAGATCCTCCCGAAAGGCTATTTAAGAAGACGAGTGTGCGTCGGTCGAACAAACTTCAGAGCTAACGATTGCCCAAGCATTATGACTAAGATACTAATTGCTGAAGATGAACGAATTATTGCTTGGAACATCCAAGAAGTCCTTCAGGTAACCGGGCATCAGGTCATTTCGTCAGTCTCGACAGCGGAAGAGGCGATCGCCATTGCGAGTCAAGAGCAGCCCGACCTCGTTTTGATGGACATCCGCCTGGGCGGTGAGCTAGACGGCATTGCTGCCGCAGAAGAAATCTACACCTCCTATGGGATACCCAGCATTTATCTCACGGCCCATGCCGATGACTACACCGTGGAGCGAGCCGTTGCCTCGGCTCCCTTTGGCTATGTGCTCAAGCCGTTCAAACGGAATGAACTGCTGCTGGCCATCAAAGTCGCGATCAAGCGCCACCAGAGCGAAATCCAGGGAAAACCCCAGCAAACCAGTAGCCTCATTCTCGACCATTTGGGCGATCGCTATTTAGCGGATGGAGTGGATTACTTTTTGAACGCTCCTGCGGCGGACTTTGAAGCTACGTCCCAGGAAAAGACCCCTTCAAGCGATGAAAATCTCTCCCTATCGAAGATTGAAGTGCCGTTGGCCTCTCAGCTCACGTCGGTGATTCGGCGATCGCTAGACGACAAATTAATCATCAGCTCCATGACTCGTGCCCTGGGTCAGAAATTGCACCTGAGAGCCTGTCATGTGAGTATTCATCCCTTCAAGTCATCTAATCACCCCACCATCATCTCAACATTTTGCCAGGGAACTCCAGACCTCACCCACTTTGCACTCGACGACCTCACCCGAACCGCTGTCTTTCATGAGCTGGCACGCCAACAGCCCGTCCAATTCTGCGTGGCTATAAGAAATGATTCAAAGTCATCTCACGCAAACCTAGAAGAACGCCTGTCGGTTCTCGTCTGTCCGCTACTCAACCAAAACGGTGCTGTCATTGGCGACATTATGGTCATGAGAGAGGCCGACATGCCGTGGAATCCGGCTGACATCACTGAGGTTTGCTCCGTGGCTGACCAGTGTCTCATCGCCCTGCGCCAGTCGCTGCTCTATCAGGTCGTGCAGCAAGAGACCAAAAAGAATCATCAGCAACAGTCTCAAACGCCCTTGTCTGACCAGTGGATTAGCTCCCTTTCTCACGAGTTGAGAACGCCAATCGCAAATATTAAAATGGCGAGCCAGATGTTGGAACTCTTGGTCAACTCTCTGGAGAACTCGGAGCGGGTGGTCCAACCTGCCAAAGACTATTTCCGCATTCTCCAATATGAGTGCGAACGAGAAACGCGGCTGGTCGATGCCCTGGTCGAAGTCAACCAAGACTCGACCACACAAGTCCTCACGTTCAACGTGATTCCGATGCGAGATTTGATTGAGGACGTGCTTCAATCCTATGCATGGCAAGCCTCTCAAAAGCGACAGCGCCTGGAGTTCCATGGTTCTGACGACATTGTGCAGTGGAAAACAGCCCCCTCTGTGCTCAAGCGTGTTCTCAGTGAGTTGCTCGACTATTCGTGTCGGTACTCGGCGTTAGACGGTGTGATTGATGTGAAAATGAAGCGCGTTTCGATGGATGCCTTCTTCAATCTCCACCCATCTGCCGCGTCATTAAGAACGGAAGCCTCGAAATTCGGCAGTCCGTCTTACGCGATGGCAGGCCAAACAGCAAGAATGAGACAAACTCGCAAGGGACACGACAGTGACGGACAGGAAAGTGAAGGACACGAGAGAGGTGGGATAGAAATTTCCATTAGCCACACGAATCCCTATGCGTCAGCGAGCGATTTAAACGCTGGGTTGAACGGCTTCCATCACAACAACGAACACTGTCAAACAAGTCACCACTCCACTGGTCTGGGGCTTTTTCTGGCCAAGATTCAGGCAGAGAAACTAGCTGGGATGCTTGAAATCTACGATTCCGATTCCTCTATCGTGTTCGCGGTTTATCTGCCCGATGATCCTGAAAATCTGTGATCGGCTAGTTTTGCTGAGCGTTCTCCAGGGAAGCCGCATTGCTAGGGCAAGCCGATGGGAGGGATGACCGTTTGGGCGAGGTGTCGAACCTGGCGGTTGAGCATTCGCCCCAATTGAATATGGGGTTCATCTGGCTCAATTGGAATGATGTTGGCTGCTGAACCCTGTCCCAACAAACTCACCACGCGATTCGCCGCTTCTAGCCCCGTGACATATGCCTTTTCCTGTGACCAGGAGCCGTGTCGGGTGATGATCCAGTCGCCGCTCATAAACACGTTGTCAAAACTGGTGATGCTGGGAAGCATGTATTGATAGCTTCCTGGAGAAAAGTGACTCACCGCTTGAGAAAGGCGAATGACGCTTTGGTCAGTTACTTTGGCCTGCTGGAAGGCGGGAATGCACCGAATGAGACGCTGATGGGCGATCGCCACCAACTCCTCATCAGACAGGGAAAGCAATTGATTGGCATGATAAAAATCCACCTCAATCACGCTACCGGCATCCTCTCGATACTCATCATGCAGGGCGTTCAGGTCAAAGAAAGTCCAACCCGTCGTTGAATCAAACCCAAAGCACGCATTCGAGGGACGAGGCACTGTGACGCGTCGGTCAAACCACAGCCGCAGAGCCAGAACATCGATGCCTCCCAAATTGCGCAGATTCCGAAACTCCTGCCGACTGCTAAGGGTCGGGCTGCCCTCCACAATCTTCTTCATGCCCGTAATGCCCACGGAGAAGATCACCGCATCCGCATCAAATCGCTCATCGCCACACACCACCGCAGATACCCGATCGCCCGTCGCAACCACATCCGTGACTCGACGATTCGCCAGTAACCGTCCGCCTGCTTTTTCAATCTGATCAATCCAGGGACGAAAGATTTGTTCTCCAACGGTTCCGCGACACCACATCACATCGAAGTCCGGCTGGTGCGCCAGGATGAAGTAGTAGAGCATCCCCAAAGTTGCCGCCGCCGAACACTGTTCGCCCGGTGCGAAGAGCCCCACCAGCAGCATCGGTTCAAAGGCTTCTTTGTAGAGTCGTCGGGAAACGCCAAATGACTTGAAGAGTTCCCGTGCCGTCATGGGGTCGTAGCGGGTCCAGGCGTCGTGAGAATTGTCGAAATCCAGAAGGGAGTAAAGAAGAGGTAGGGCAGAGAGGCGATCGCCCAACGGGAGCCGATAAAACTGAGTGTAGAGAAACGTCCCCAACGGCGTCGGCAGCGGCGGCATATCTTGAAAAATGGGAGACTCCACCTCCAGTCCCGCAGGAGAATATTGCGCCGATCGCGTAAAGGGCGTAAACGGCTGAATGCCCAACTCATCGACCAGCGAGAAAATGTTCTGATAGGGATACCAGAAGCCGTGAATGCCCGCCTCCACCGGACGCCCCTGCTCCGTTTGCCATCCCGCAACGAGCCCACCCGGATGAGGCCCCGCTTCGAGCAGCGTCACGTCATAGCCCTGCTTCGCGAGGTGATAGGTGGCTCCCAACCCAGCCCACCCCGCTCCTACAACAACAACTTTTGGGCGATCGCTCTTTCTGTCCTGCATTAACAATGCTCTCCCCTATTGCTTTAAACTGCTTTCTTCCCGCTCCACTGTTATCCTACTAAATTAGCTGTGTCGCGCCGCTACGGTGCATTACGTTGTCTCAAACACCAAACATATGGAAGCAGAATATGACTTTAGTCAAGGTAAGCGTGGCGCACTTGAGTCAGTCTCATCGGGTAAAACCCGCATTACTATCCGACTGGATAATGAAGTTTTAGAGTGGTTTCGTCATCAAGTACATGTATCCGGTGGTGGCAACTATCAAACACTGATTAACAATGCATTGCGTGAACATATTCAGCACCAGCAAGAACCGATGGAAGAGGTGTTTCGCCGTGTATTACGTGAGGAGCTAAAGCTTACAGCAGAAGGAAGTGTAACCACATCAGATTCTCATCTTTGAACCTAATCAGGAGGTTATTCTGCAATGGATCAATTAGCCCACTATCGAACATTAATTAAAGAGATCTTAGAGAACCATACTCAGATTCCATACAAATATGGAGATATCCGCTTTGAGGTCGTCTTTGATGAAGTGCGCGATCGCTATCTTCTCATGCTGCTAGGTCGAGCCAATAAACGCTATGAGCATGGATGCCTGATTCATATTGATATTATTGACGGAAAAATATGGGTGCAACGTGATGGCACCGAAATAGGGGTGGCTAATGAATTAGTAGAAGCAGGGGTTTCTAAAAACAATATTGTCTTAGGATTCAAATCTCCTGAGCGTCGTAAGGATACGGAGTTTGCTGTAGCCTGATGTTCCTCAGAGCGATCGCACTTAAATTTGGGTAAAAATCTTAATCGGAATAGATTTTCTTGAGTATACTTTCTGATGAATTTGCTCAAAAACATGCCAAGAAGGATGATTAAATCCCTTAAATTTTCGATTTCTGGCGCACTGTTAATATTGGCTATATTTTTTAATAGTTGTCATCGCCATATTGGAGATAGAGTATTTCTTGTAGATAATGGATTGTTTTCTAATACTAATTCTAATTGTTATGAAATACATCTAAGTTCATTTTCAATTATCCAAGGATAGAATATTGAAAACTATTATCTTGGAAACGCTCCTGGCAAATATTTTTCACTTTATGTTGACATTTATCCTTTAAGAAAGGAATCAGTTTCAGAGTGTTTAGTCACCAATATTTCTTTGGATAAATTGTATAGTAGCAGTCAAGATGAAGCAAGAATTGTAAAACAGATATTAGAGACTTCAGAGGTGATGATGGGGATTAATCTATTCAGAAATGGAGAAAACTATATATCTGTTGAAAAGAGTTTTTTAATTGAACCTGAGAGTAACTTGATTCATTCAAAGGCTGAATCATGGATTACTAGATATGGAGGAATATTTCAGCATCCTGTGCTAGACGCAGGTCAGATTGAGTTTTTATCTGGCTCAACATATCGGATTGAAGTTTTAGTTGAATCAAAGTCTAATTTGTCAGAAAAGCTATGTATTCGACCTGTACTAAATGGCGGAATGTCGTGGGGTGTATAAATATGAACGGTTAGAACTTGATAATCCGGGTCACGACCAGGGGTGTATGGAAATCACGTTAGTGGAGAGTGTAATCATCCTTAAACATCAAGTAATGGCAGGTTTGGCAATGCCTATCTTACGTCAAGCCTAGAGTTGAGAATGGGAGATTGCGTGAATCCTATTCTTAAAACTTTGCTCTTCTATAAGATGAGGTCAATAGATAACCTGATCCAAGATAATGAGAGAGTAGTGTATGTGTCTATATGCAGGCTTTAAGCCATGAACATTTCCTGTTTCTGACCTATGGACAGATGGTAGTGTCAAGGAGATTGAAACTTCTGTTCGTCAGGCTTTAGCAGAATAAGCGATGCGAGTTTAGCTTGGGCTAGCAAGTACTTCTTCTCATCCAATATCTTTAAGCTGGTAGCATCATTATTTTTATCGTTAGAGCATCTTTCCGTTGAACCCTTCTGATTCTTCTCTCTCGACTCATCAAGCCATTGATAGCCTACTCGACTCCTTTGGGCGATTTGGCGTTGACCTTGGCCTCGATCGCATTCTGGCGCTTCTAGACACTCTCGGAAACCCCCATGCGCAGATGCCCATCATCCATGTGGCAGGTACCAACGGCAAAGGTTCCGTTTGTGCTTACCTTTCATCGATTCTGACTCGGGCGGGCTATCGCGTTGGGCGATATACGTCGCCTCATCTGGTGAACTGGACGGAGCGCATCTGCATCAATAATCAACCGATTCCGGCGGATGAATTGTTCGCCATTCTCACCCATATTCAACGGGTGATTGGTTCCACTTCTCCGTCGCCGACTCAGTTTGAGGTATTTACAGCGGCGATGTGGGTCTACTTTGCCCAGCAGGCTGTTGATATTGCGGTGATTGAAGTGGGACTGGGCGGCAGGTTGGATGCAACAAATGTGTGCGATCGCCCCCTCGTTAGCGTCATCACCTCCATCAGTCGCGACCACTGGCAGCGTCT
>JAYKJC010000383.1:0-6749 GCA_035285885.1 Leptolyngbyaceae cyanobacterium
GCTGTTAATTTTGTTACTTAATTCGTTCCCTAATAAAAAGGTTTATTCAGTTCATAAATTACTTAGGAAAGCTATTAGAGGTTCTTAAAAAGGGTGTGAAAAAAAAGATTGCTCAAACGATCGCTCAAGCGAGGCAAGCTGCTTTTTCTTCTGTCATGAAGGCTGCGGGGTTCTGGTGTTTAGGGTTAGGTATCGCTGTGCTGCTTTATCAAACCCCGTTTCCCCATTTCCCGTCCCATGCAGTCGCAACTCCAGTCTCAAGTCGTGTCGCAGTATCTACCTCTTCAGAACATGAAGCTACAGGACTTGAAGCTACAGGACTTGAAACGACCGAATCGCTATCTCTGTCCTCACCAGGTGTTGAGTTGATTCAGCAAGGGCGAGATTTTTACACCTCGACGAACTATGCAGAGGCGGTTCAAGCATTGCAACGGGCTGCGATCGCCCTTGAAGCCGAACATTTACCCCTGAATCAGGCGCTGGCTCTGAGTTATCTGGCATTGACGTACAATCGGCTGGGCGATCGCGACGCAGCTCAGGCAGCCCTTCAATCTAGCCGACTAATCCTAGCCGACCAGCGAGCCAGGCGTTCAACATCACCCGTCCCATCGAGTCCTGCGGATTCCTCATTGCATGCCGTTCAGGCTCAGGTTTTGAATGCATCGGGACATTTGCATTTGGCGTGGGGGAACTATCGGGAGGCGCTTGACGATTGGCACGAAGCCGAAGCCAGCTATCGCCTTCTAGGTGACCGAGTTGGACAAATCGGCAGCACAATTAACCAGGCTCAAGCCTTACAGTCTATGGGACAAATTGCCCAGGCCAGTCAGCTTTTAGAGGCTTCTGCAACGGAACTGGACGATCCGACTGTGGATGCTGAGGTTCGAGTCATCGGCTACTGGAAATTAGGCACCACCTATCGGATGGTGGGCAATCTACTCCAGTCACAATCAGAGCTGGAAAAAAGTTTGTCGCTCCTGCCGGATAATCAACATTTCTCAATGCGGGATGAAATTAAGCTGGATCTCGCCAATACCTATCATGCAATGGGTAAGCGGGCGATCGCCATTGGTCAAGACGATGCAGCGTTAGATTTCCTCAACCGTGCCATTCAGATCTATGAAGCGATTGGTCAACGTCAATTTCCTGGAGATGGCGATCGCCTCTCTGCGATACCCGTCAAAGCTAAACTTAACCACCTGAGCCTCACCCTTGACCTTCAACAACGGAGTCAAGCATTTTCTTCACCCTCAACATCACCCGAATGGACGACCCTCGCTTCCACGTCCCGTGTTCAACAGTTGACGCAAGCATTGTCCACTACCCTTCCCCGACTACCGCTTAATCGCAACACGCTCTACGCTCGACTTAGCTTTGTTCACAGCCTCACCCGTCAGTTAGATCTGCGGTCAGATGATGAGGGAGGGCAAGAATTTGTAGGGGATGATGTCCAGAAAGCGGCGATCGCCCAACTCCTCGTCGATGTTTATCAGGATGCTCAACATCTGAAAGACGGCAAAGCAGAGTCGTTAGCCCTCGGACGATTAGGCACATTTTATGAACAGCAGCAGCAATGGAACGATGCTGAGGTGCTGACTCAACACGCCTTGAGTATCAGTCGAAAACTCTACGCCAATGAGCTGAGTTACCAATGGCAGTGGCAACTTGGCCGACTTTTAACCCATCAGAAAAACGATCAAGACGCTCTGGAGTTCTATCAAAACGCAGTCACCTCGCTAGAGTCGATTCGCAGCAATTTGCGATTTGTAGATGCCGATATTCAGTTTTCGTTTCGAGACTCGGTTGAACCCGTCTACCGAGAATATCTCGCATTGCTCTTGCGGACCGACCACGGCACAACTCCAGGCGTCGATTCTCTCAAACGCGCCGTGCTTACGGTTAATGACTTGCAGCTCACTGAACTCGAAAATTATCTCAGTTGTAATCTCTCATCTGAAACGAACCAGATTGTGGGGTTTGACCGTCCTCGTGGATTTGAAACGGACGATAACTTGGCACACATTGATGCGTCTGCCGCCATTATTCATCCCATTCTTTTGGCGGATCGGCTAGCGGTGATTCTTGAGCTTCCTTCAGAAGAACCGACATTCGTCTTCAACGAAATTGAGCTGCCTCGTAGCGATGTTGAAATGACTGTGAGACGGCTTCGGAAGAACTTGAGTTCTGGCCCTGACCGCACTCCCGATGTTCTTGACGATGCTCAAACGGTGTATCAATGGCTGATTGAACCCTTCAAGTCTGAATTCGATCAGTTTGCAATCCAAACACTCGTGTTTGTTTTAGACGGTTCGTTGCGCAATATTCCCATGGCAGTTCTGTTTGATGGAGAACGGTACCTGGTTCAACAGTACGGAATTGCGATCGCCCCCCAACTGGAGCTACTTCGGCCCGCACCGCTCAGCGCATCTCTCGGTGTCTTTACAGGAGGCATTGGCGACTCTCAATCTATTGAAGGACGACAGTTCTCAGAAATCGAAAACTTAGTGCCTGAACTCGAAGGCATTCGCCAACTCAACGGTTCAGGGCCAATTTTGCTGGGCGAAGACTTTACGAAAGAAAATCTGGCAGATCGCCTCAACTCTGGACGCTTTTCAGCTATTCATATTAAGACCCACGGGGTTTTTAGCTCAGACCCAGACGAGACCTTTATCGTCGCAGCAGGAGAACTGATTAGAAGCCGAGAACTGGGCAATCTCATTCGACGGAGTATTCGTCAAAATGCTGCCCCGATTGATTTATTGGTGTTGAGTGCCTGCTCAACGGCCAAAGGAGACAACCGGGCTGTTCTTGGACTGGCTGGGGTTGCAGTGCAAGCTGGAGTCAACAGCACCGTTTCAACCCTATGGGATGCCCAAGATGAACCCAATACTGACCTGATGCTGGCGTTTCATCGATATCTCAGAGACGGCAGTTCACGGGCTGATGCTCTTCGTCGTGCTCAGCTCCATCTCATTGAGACTAGATATGCACCACCCTTTTTCTGGGCTCCCTATGTGCTGGTCGGAAGCTGGTTGTGAGCGTCCAAAAAGCACAGGATTTAAGCCGATCAGCCAACTCTCGTGACAGATTGATCACTGTCCAAATTTGGGATAGAAACCTAAATCTGCCTTAGTATGTCTACAGACTTATATGGCCTTGCGCTTTCGCATTCAGACATTGAATCTGTGTAGAATCTCCGTATCGCAGAGGTTCTACAGACCAATCTGACGCTGTAGGGTCATATCACCATATGGGGAATGAAATTACTGATGAATATTCAACGCCTGCTTATTTCGACTACAACGACTGTTGCGATCGCCCTCTCCGCTTCGATTGCGCTCAGTCATACTCCTGCCAAAGCAGAACTCATCATTAGCCAAGCTACTGAAACTCCCTCTCAGGAATCGTTTCTGGAAGCCTTTGAATTGGTTCAACAAGGGTTAGAGCTGATTGGTAGGGGTGAGTCATCGGAAGCAGTCACCGCACTTGAAGAATCTCTTGACATTAGTCGTTCCATTGGCGATCGCGAACTTGAGAGCATTGCCCTCATCGCCAGAGGAAAGGCGATGGTCGAGCTAGGAGATACAGAAAACGCCCGGACATCGTTGCAAGATGGCCTGGCGATCGCCCAAGATTTGGGCGATGCCGAGTTGGTGGCCTTGGCGGAAGGTGTATTAGCAGAACTGGAATAAGGGTTGCGCGGTTGCAGCCTTCTTGTTCTGACCCTCTTCTCATCAAAGGGTTTCTGGGACTTCTCATCAAGGGACTTTTCATCAAGGGACTTCTCATCAAAGAAATGGCCCGATAACCGAGTTCAGCGGCTGATGGCAGACGTGTGTCTGGCAACATCAGCCCAAATCTGAATCAGTTTTAAAGCTGTCGAGTCATCGACATCGGAGAGAAACGTTCCCTCATGACTATGAGCCCAGGGAGAGATCCACACCCCAGAAAGTACAACTTCAACAGTGTCGATTTCGGCGTAGGCCCAGTCGATGGGAGAACAAGTGGGGTGTAGGATCATTCGGTCTAACTCTGCGATGACGTCATCGTTGGCAGGAAGCAAAACAGTTGCCGTGCATTCTTCCACGAAAAGGTCATGACCCATATAGGCAGCCAGCTGATATTGCTTCATCAGCCATGGGGCGATCGCACTGCAAGAATGTTCTAAGTATTGACCCGTCTCAGAGTAAATGACTTTCAACATAAAAGGTCCTCGGTTATTAGGGGCTCAGTGTTAGAGGGTGAAAGATTAGAAGAAGAAATATTAGAGGGTGACACCGTGCTGAGAAATCAAGCAAAAGGGCGATCGCCACTGCCTGCGATGAGACGAAGGTCGTCGGGTTGCCGTTTTGAACAGCATTAGACTCACAAAAAAAGTCCCCCGCTCCTTGTTCAAAGAAGCGGGGGACTAGACAATCGGAATACGTGTGTCTAAGTCATTATGGAGACGTTTGGATGATGAATGGGTATCCAGTCGTCTTTCCCGCTTCTAAATCGGCGATCGCCGTCAAAAAATACTCGAATTCCAAGTACTCGAATCCCTTGGAGAATGCTTCGATACAGCACAGTCAGCACAGACGCAACGGCGGTGGTCGGGGTTGAATGCATCTCCACCACGAGGGCATTGGCCACTGGGCAGCTAGACGTGCCGTTGCCACCCAGCAACGTGCCCGACTCAAGTTGAGTCCGCGGGCGATCGCCCAGCCAATGGATAAAGAGGCAATGAGAGAATCCGTTGTCACGCAAATCTGCACCGCAGCCCGCGAAGAGGGTGACTGCGCTGTTTGGCATTCGATTTGTCAATGCAGATGTCTGTAAGTTAGACATGGCGTGACCTCTACTAAAATCCAATCAATCCTAAATCTGATAAACCTTCATCATTCAGCTTTTTTGTCAGCTTTCTTGCTGTTGGCGATCGCCATCTGAACGAGTGCAGCGGTTGACCTGTGTAATGCTGTACTCCAACATACTACATCGGGTCAACATTATCTACCAACGTAAAAGAATGTCATGTTTGTAATCGTTGGTTCAAAATTGATCATTGGTTCAAAATTGATCTGAAGTCGATTTGATCCAAAGGTGATCCGATATGTAAGTGAGGGCGGGCTGTATCCGACATCACCCACAGAAATGCACTCAAAAATGCACTATATATGGAGAACTTACGTGAGTCCCAATAAAAAAGCTCTTTTCTGTTGGGAGTAAAGTTGCTATCATGATAGACCGTTGTTTTTAGGTTAGATGGGGCAGGAGAAGCCGATATGACGAAGCGTACATTAGGAGGAACTCGTCGTAAGCAAAAGCGTACATCCGGGTTTAGAGCACGCATGCGCACGAGTAATGGTCGTCGAGTTATCGCCGCGCGCCGCAAGAAGGGCCGTGTGCGTCTGGCAGTTTAAGACTTTTTGCCACTGCAATTTATCTTTTGTTTAGTCATCTGGTAAGAGGCGGTTTTCTAATTGTCACTACCTGCCCAGCATCGACTTCGCCACCGACGAGACTTTTCCAAAGTCTACCGACATGGAGAACGATACTCGTCTAAAAATTTAGTTATTAGAGTTTTGAAGGCTCGACCCTCAAAATCCACAAAGAATTGCTTTCCTCAGAATTTCTCTCAGAGTGCGTCAAAGCAGTCGAGACCGTTAAGTGTTGAAGAGTCGATTGCTGAAGAGGTGATTGCTGAAGAGGTGATTCAGGAGTGTGGCGATCGCCACACCCAGGTACCCCAGAAAGCCGTCTCTGGTGAATCAGATGATTCAGATGATTTACCCCCACTCCATCCGACTCGAACTGAACCTACTAAAGTAGGCATCTCAGTCAGTCAGAAAGTAAGCAAGCGTGCTGTTATCCGAAATCGCATTAAGCGCCAGCTAAAAGCGGCCATTCGAAGCTTGATACCGTGCTTTAACAACGGATGGTTATTAGTCATTGTTGTTCGACCATCAGCCGTGCAATGCGATTATGGGCAATTTCTGCAAGAATTAGAGAAGACGCTTAAATTGACTGAGGTATGGAATGGGCATTCGTGAAGAAGTTTTCTTGGAAAGCGGTCCCCATATTGGAGATTTAATTCTTAATATTGCACTTGGATTTACTATTATTTGTTTGCCATTGACGGTGGGTGCGATTGTTCGAGCGATTTGGCTCCGCTACCGGATTACAAGCCGCAGAGTTTCCGTAACTGGCGGTTGGATGGGGCGAGAACGAACTGATATTATCCACAGTGAGATTGCCAAAATCGTGACTGTCCCAAGAGGATTTGGGCTTTGGGGCGACATGGTAATCACGCTAAAGGACGGGAGCCGATTGGAACTGCGTGCTCTTCCTCGGTTCCGTGAAGTCTATGACTATTTGTGCAGCAAATTACCAGAGAGCGCCAAGCAGGCAAGTGGTTCTGTCGGTCAAACGAGTTAGCGCTGTAGGTTGGGAAGAAGACGCTAGAAGGGAGAATCCCTTTGAATGTTGGCTTTGAGCCTTGACAAACAGACGAATGATTTTCAAGGCACCACCTTCGTATAAATTTCTAGTGGATCGACACAGCTAAAATGATGAGATAGCGTAGGTTGGTGTTGAACAAAGTGTATACCCAAAGGGCACGAGTAGCCCAAGGGGCATAAAAGAAACGCGTAGCGTCTCCGAAGGAGTTAACCCAACACCAGCAATGGCTTTGTTGGGTTACGCTAGCGCTTTAGCGAAGCCATGCCCGAAGGGCTTTACCCAACCTACCTTTTGAGACATGTCCTGTCACT
>JAYKJC010000384.1:0-3031 GCA_035285885.1 Leptolyngbyaceae cyanobacterium
CTTCTTGTGAGGATGCGCTAGAGCGCGATCGCCACTGGGGCCACACAAGTCCCGATGATGCGTGGGAATATCGGGGACTGGCCCTCGCAGGGCTGGAGCAATGGGAGGAGGCGATCGCCAGCTACAATCACGTGATTCATCGAGATCCGTCTCGGTCTGGGTTGCGAACGCGTCGCTGCGAAGTTCTCAACCAGATGGGACGACATCGAGAAGCGCTCATCAACTGTGATGCCGCCCTGAGATATGACCGTGACTGGGGCAACGTTTCTCCAGATTTGGCCCTCCATCAGCGGGCTCTGGCTCTGGCTCATATTGATGAACCCGAACAGGCGATCGTCGCCTATGACCGCACACTCACGGTTGATGAATCAAGCTTTGACGTGTGGCTCGAACAGGGAATGTTACTTGCAAATCAGCACCACAATACCGACAGCCTCCAGGCTCTCGACCAGGCCGTCCGCCTTAATCCCACTTCTAGCCAGGCTCAGGTGTTGCGGTGTGAGGTGCTCAATCGACTGGAACGCTATAGCGAAGCCCTGGATGCTTGTGAGTTGGCGATCGCCGGAGACGGGGCTTGGGGCACTCTCGGCATCGGTCAGGCATGGGATCAGCAGAGCCTCAGCCATGCCCATTTAGAAAACTTCGACACCGCCCTCGCCCTTTCTAATCGAGCCGTTGGATTCTTACCTACTCATGCACCTGCCTGGGTGCATCAAGCCGCCATTCACTGGCATCTGGGGCACTATGAGGAGGCGATCGCCGCCTCCAATCAGGCCATTGCCATCGATCGCACCCTGGTACAGGCATGGTTTAACCAAGCGCTGGCTTACCGCAGTCTGGGTGAGTACGAAAATGCCCTCCGAGCCTATGACGAAGTGGTTGCCCTTGCCCCTCAACAGACCCACGCCTGGTCAAATCGCAGCGTCATTCTGTGGTATCTGGAACGGTATGACGAAGCGGTTGACTCAGCTGATGAGGCGATCGCCCGTCAGCCTGATTCCTATCTGGGGTGGTACAACCGTGGAACGGCATTAGCTAGCCTCGGACATCTTGACGACGCCCTCATCGCCTATGACGAAGCCTTGCACATCGCTCCCAATCATCCCGATGTGTTGACCGGGCAAGGCCAGGTACTGCTGGAAATGGGACAGCCCGACAAAGCCATCGAGAGTCTTGAAACGGCCATTCGTGTCGATCCCGATCACCCGTTAGCCTACGCATTGTTGACAGAAATTGAAGAAAGCTTAGAACGAGAAGAAACAGTCGATTAACATAAATAACGAAGAAAAAGCATCCCAATTCCTACGGGTTTGATTAATAAACGTTAAGTAAAATATTTTCTGTGTTTACTGCGTGATTCCAATTATTTTTTGGGCATATTGAAACAGTTGCCCCTGCCGTGAGATGAGATTGAAACTTTTAAACGAACAATTCCGTCATCGAGTGATGATTACGTTTCAGTCCTTTCAGGAACAGTGGCGCACCTCCGTTCTAAACGAACTTTAACCTATTTCTAGGAGACCAAATAATGCTAAAGAAAATTGCAATTTTCGGAATCGTTTTCGCTGCACTCGGCATCGCACTTCCTGCAAATGCAGAACTTGCAGAAACCTATTCCCCCGATGAAGAAACGATTGTGGGTGGTCGCGAAGTTTCTCTTCCCTCCGTACCTGTAACCCCCTGGAGATATGCGCTTCCCATGGAAATCAGCATTATCCAAGATTCCTCCATTACGACCGATACCCCGATTACAGATGCAATGTCTGACGACGTTTCGGCTTGGGGTGAAGCTGTTGCAGGCTGCCTAACCCTTTCTCCCGAGATGGTTCGTGAGACCGTTGCAGGCAATCAGCCCTTCATCGTTAGCGATGCAGCTCGTACCATTCACCTCAATGCCAACAGCTCTCCGGTCTGTCCTCTATAGCATTGAACGTGAACTATAGTGAACTTAATAGAGTAACCAAGGTCGTATGAGGAGCATCCCATAACCTCTCTATTTTTATTAAAATGTAGCGGTTTGCAACTGCGTTAAGTACAAAAACAGCTATGTGGGGCGCAGTGCGCCCCACATAGCTGTACTCAACCAACGCACGTGGCGCTATATCCGACTAAACATACTCTATTAATCATCGACTCAGCGCTATGCGCTTCAGTAACATGCCGTGGGTGCGTAGCGCGCCCACGGCATGTCTATTCTGCATAGTCTGAAAAGCAGATTACTCCAGCAATTCTCATTATGAAAATTCAGGGGGCAAAACGGTCGCTCAAGCGACCGTTTTGCCCCCTGAATCTATATCAGTGAGCGCCGATAAGGCGCGAAGTTTCCCAAAATGAGAATTGCTGAGATTACTCTCCGCCCACGCTAATATTCGTTCCAAAGATTTGTGCGTTCGTGAGATCAAGGTCTTGCATCGATGCCCCTGTCACATCCGCATGGTAAACAACAGCGTTCGTCAGGTTTACCTGATCCAAGTCTGCATTGCGCATAATGGCATTCGTTAGAATCGCGCCCGTCAAATCTGCGCCCGTCAGATCTGCACCTGTCAAATCTGCGCCTTCTAAATTGGAATCAACCAGAGAAGCTCCTCGCAGATCGGCTTCTCGAAGATCCGCACCAATGAGGTGAAGGGCATTCAAATTTTCATTAGTCAGGTCGCATCCCATACACAACCCGGTGGTGCGCAACTGGGTTACATCAGCTGGATCACCTGCTTGCACTGGAGTGGCGATCGCCGCCGTTGCAATCCCCGCCAGAAAAAATGTAAAAAGCTTGTTTTTCATAGAACTAGCCTCCGAAATCGTACAACTGTGGTACATTCACGAGCTAGCCAACATCACACAGGAACTCACCGATTCAAAGAAATTGAAGTCAACCGTCAGTAACATCATCCCCTAACGTCACCTGCTCTCACCTGTAGTGAAGGAAATTCGCAGATGACCGACTCCCATACATTGACCCATCTTACGGATCTCATTTCACGGATCTATCGCGTCTAGCTACACACCAAGTTCTGCATCACTTGCATCAACT
>JAYKJC010000385.1:0-3229 GCA_035285885.1 Leptolyngbyaceae cyanobacterium
TCAACCTGCTATCCGTTTAGCTGGGTGCGCTCACTCTATTCTATGAACGGAGGCTCTATGAACGGAGGCTATCGGGGCAAGTGAGTCAACCGTCGGGTGGGCTTCATTGGAGGGGGTTCAGACGTAAGCCCATCATCTTTTTCGAGCCAAAACAGCAAATCATCCGTGTGTAGAACGATTTCGTCAGCAAGAACCCGGATGTAGACCATGCCATTGCTGACACACAAATCTTTGACGGGATACCACGTGTGCCGCACTCGAACCAGTAAATCCATGCAGAAGCGTTGTCTCCGGAGGCGATTGCGATATTTCCACCAGGTTCGCCAAAACTCAACAGATTTTGTGCAGTTCATGTGATAGTTCGGCGGAATTTTCACATACTCATAGGCTAAGAACTGATCGTCAATTTCATCAGTAATGACAAAGCTTTGACTGGCAAGAATCTGGCTGATTTGTTCCCAGTAGGACGATGCGATTTTGACAATGAATTTAGGGGTTTTATCGTCAGGTTGAAAGCGAATTAAAAGCCCTTCTTGCTTACTCATGAGCCGATTTTCTCCGAAGCTGGGCTGCGCTTGCAGATTGAGATTTGCCATCAAAACATCTTGATTTTGGAGCGATCGCTCAACATACGCCTGAATAATTTCCGCGTCTTGCAACATCTGTCTCATGTCGGTTCCCTGATTCAGTCAACATTGGTGTTATGCAAGGAGGTGATTAGATGTTGGTGTGAATGTAAGTTCTGCCCACATTGACACGAAAATCTGATCACCCTGTCATGCGATCGCCGCTCATCGTCGTGACGGACACGTAGAACTGCGGGTCAGCATGAATACGTTTGGATGCAATACCGTGTATCCAGGGTTCCCAAACTCAGAGACGTGCTCCCGCTAGATCTTTAGTTTTTGCGTGGAGGCATGTTCGATGTCCAGCAGCTTCCGCTTATGATGAGGGCGAATTGACCATCTGATTGACCATCTGGCATGGGGACGCTGAGGTTTATGGGAAACAATCTTTTCACCTTTCTAACTGAGCAAAATGTGCAGTTTATTCGGGTGGTGTGGTGCGACAACGCCAATATCATTCGAGCAAAGGCGTTTCACCGTCAGTTTTTAACTGAGCATGAAGAAACGGGAGTCAGTCTTTCCATGGCTCAGCAAGCCGTTCCTGTGATGTATGACGGAGTCTCTGAAGGAAGCGGATTGGGGCCTGTGGGCGAAGTGTGGCTGGTGCCAGATTGGGCAACGCTCACCCCCATCCCCTATACGCCGGGTCATGTCCGTGTCATGGGTGATATGTTTCACAACGGGCAACCCTGGAATGTTTGCCCTCGGGTCTTTTTGCGACGGATGATCTCGGCAGCCGAGGATCTGGATGTGCAGATTATGGCTTCTTTCGAGCATGAGTTTTATCTGCTTCACCCGCCTGATGCCAACCAACCGATTCGTCCTGCCGACTCGACGGTGTTTGCCTCGACCTATGGCATGGACATGGGCGCGGACGTTATTAATGCGATCGCCGATGCACTGGTCACTCAAGGTATTCCAGTAGAGCGCTACTATCCCGAATCTGGGCCAGGACAGCATGAACTCTCCATTCGATATACACAAGCCCTGCAAGCGGCAGACTGGGCGATCGCCTTTCGAGATACTGTACGGGGAACGGCATTACGGCATGGGTTACGCGCCTCCTTTGTGCCCAAACTCTTTGCGGACTCCGCAGGCAGTGGATGTCACCTACATCTCAGTCTCTGGCGCGATGGTCAAAATCTGATGCCTCATGAACAACATCCCCATCAGCTCTCTCCCATTGCGCAATCATTTACGGCTGGAATTCTGCATCATTTACCTGCGCTCATGGCGCTAACCACCCCCAGCACCAATTCTTACCGTCGCCTGGGACCAAGTTTATGGAGTGGAGCCTTTCAGTGTTGGGGCATGGATAACCGCGAAGCCGCCATTCGCATCCCTTCGAATCCCTCGCTACCCAGTCCAACTCACGTTGAGCTGAAAACCGTCGATGCGTCGGCTAACCCCTACTTGGCGCTGGGTGCGGTGATTGCTGCGGGACTCGATGGTCTTGAGAAAGAGATGCGGTTGCCGAATGAGGTTGCGATTGACCCAGGAACGCTATCGGATGAACAGCGGACGCACCAGGGCATTGATCGACTACCCGAAAATTTAGGAGGGGCGATCGCCCAACTCACTGAAAACACAGTGTTACTGGATGCGCTTGGGAGCGATTTAGCGACGGCATTTCTGGCTGTTCGCCACGCAGAATGGAACGCTATGAAAGAGATGGATCTTCAGCAAGAAGTTGAATTGCTGATCAATCGATACTGACGCATCTGTTACGTTGAGCTACGTTGAGCCGTCTAACACGTAGCGCTAGTTAGATGATGCTGTGGATTGAGGGTCTTGCGCTTTTTGACCCAAGCGTGATTCTGTCCCTGCGAGAATCCGCTGAATGTTGCGGCGATGCGTCGCCGTAATGTAAGCGGCAGCAGCAACACCAAATAAAATGAGGGGGAGCGGTCGATGGGCGATCGCCATCACAATCGGTACAGAAATCGCACCCAGTATTGATCCCAGAGACACCATGCGGGAGATTGCGACGGTTATTGAAAATACCCCCAGCGCGATACAGGCCATGGGCCAATAGATGGCAAATAGAATGCCTAGGGACGTGGCGACCGACTTTCCACCCGTGAATTTCAGCCAGATCGACCGACTATGACCTAGGATGGCGGCCAGCGCAACAAAAATAACAATCCACGGAACCCACTGACTAATGTCTATCCCTGCGGGTGCCGATGTCGCGACAAAGGGTTGAGTGTAGAGCCAGCGAGTCAAAAGAACCGACAAGGCACCTTTCAGCATGTCAAGCAGCAGAACCGCAAGCCCTGGTCCCTTGCCCAACGTTCTAAGAACATTGGTTGCCCCAGTTGATCCCGACCCATGTTCTCGGATATCAATTCCCTTGAGCCATTGCCCCGCGAGGTACCCTGTCGGCAACGACCCAAGGAAGTAGGCCAAAACTAGTGCTAATATGCCCCAACTCAACCAAACAACCATGATGCGGTGTTCCTAGTTCGCAATAGATTCTGAAATTTAGTAACAGTTTACACTGTTCAGCTTTTGTGTCCTGCCCCGTGTTCGCATTAAGTTGTAATCCCACGCAGGGGGTTCTTCTATAACAGCCGACGAGTTGGTTAGGACAATCCTTAAGC
>JAYKJC010000386.1:0-14698 GCA_035285885.1 Leptolyngbyaceae cyanobacterium
CGGCTGAAGCAGGTGTGGACGGTGATTCCGTGTTAGAAACGGGAGGCAATGAAACTTGGCTACACCTGAAGAATTGATATAATCCATCCCACAGCTTTATAGCGGCTTGCAATGGCGTTAAGCCCAAAAGCAGGTGTGGGTGGCACGCCGCGCCCCGCACCTGTTTTTAACCAACGCGCATAGCGCTATAGCTTATTTGGAAGCTCATTGGGATAGGTTGAAATGGTGCAGTCAGCGTCCGACTCTAAACCCATGCAGGATGCGTTGATTGGGGGATATCAGAAGCTATCCTCCGTTGAGCAATCCATTGTGCAGCTGTTTTCAGTGATATACGTGCCTGTGAGTCGGGCGCACTTTTTTGAGTGTTTGCAGCATGAGTCGCTAGAGGATGAGCCGATTCGGTCGCTGACGTATGCCGAGCTGAACGGGTATGTCGACGAGCTGCTGTCGATGGGTTTGTTGGTTCAAATGTCAGGAAAAGGCCCGCAATGTCATCCGTTGCTGGCCGAAATTGCGACCCGAGAGGCGGTTAAGGCGGAGCGTTTTTCTAAGATGGCGATCGCGGTTCAAGCGATACTCCCCACACCTCGACGTCGGGGAAAAACGAGTCCCCGGTATTATCAAAATCGGCAGCAATTTCTGAGGGATGCCCGTCTTGGTCTTTATGGTAATGACGTTCAATGTGTTAACGATATCTTCGAGGACCACTACACCCACAACTATGGCAGCACCTTCAGTATCTCTACAGAAGATATTGCCCTAGAGGTTTTCAACGCCCCCTTTGATCCAGAATGGATTGAAAAACTGCCATTGAGCTGGTATAACGATGTGCTTTCCAGCATTTTGGCGTGTAGTGATGTGGACTTGATTCCAGCAGACGATGCCTATCATTATCTTCACCAGCAATGCTTAGGAAACGACCCATCATCGAACAAGGAGGGAAGGTGTTCCAATCATCTCCGGTTCGTCTTGGCCCAACATCTGATCTGTCGGGGTCAGTTTCAGCAGGCCGAAGCGGTGCTCAACCGAGTGTCGAACAATGGGCAAGATGCAGCCGCCAGCTTTTGGGGGTGGCTGAGTTTCTTAAAGGGGGATATTGAAGGGGCGATCGCCCACTACACCCTGGCCTTAACCGCCTACCGCAAAGCCAGACGGAAGAAGAAGGCGTATTTTAATACGGCAGGGGGGCTCTTTTTCATTCTGGCGCTCCTTAAAGAGGGGTCTGAAAACCGCCTCTTAGAAGCCCGAGCCTATAGCGAATTCATGGCAGCTCAAGAGGGCCATTGGCTGCAAGACACCTACGAGATCTTGAACCACATGGTACGGGTTCGACAAGGAGATGCCACCCAAGCTGACTTGATTACGATCAAAGCTCAGCTCGGTGTGATTCCCGGCGACTACCATAGCTTTGAGCATCTCATCAGTGCCCTTTGCTTATACTGGGTTCAACCGAAAACCGCCGCAAAAGCGCTGCCCAAGCAACTGACGTCTGTTTATCATCAGGCCAAAGCGGCTGGATTAGACTGGTTGGCGATGGAGTTTGCGGCCTTGCTGACTCGTACGCCCGACAGTGCGGCTTATCGTCAAGAGTCAGCCGATTTCTTTAAAGCGCACGCCCTCACGCCTCTGGCCGACCTCATTCGATCGATAGAACCGTGGGAACTGAGCCTCAAGGCTCTCGCCAATCTCACCAAAGATCCAGCGACTCAGAGCGCGTCCGTCACTCTGGATGACAAACGCCTCGCCTGGATGGTGACGGTGTATGGACAAAATAACTGGATGCTCCAACCCCGTGAACAGAAAATTACCAAAAGTGGGAAATGGGGCAAAGGGCGGAATATTGCCCTCAAGCGACTGTACGATGAGCGCGGGCAGTTTGACTATTTCACGCCTCAGGATTTGAAAATCCTGGCGCATCTGAATGCCTATCGTTCTCAGGGCTATTACTACGGCACGGTCGAATACACCTTTGACCCTCAAGCCATGGTCGCCCTGATTGGTCATCCCCTCGTCTTCTGGGAAGACAATCCCACAGTGCGGATTGATGTGGTGAAGGGCGACCCCGAATTACTGGTCGAAGATCAGGGCAATGGATTTCTCACGATCCGGTTCTCCCTGACGCCATCCTCCTCTAGCCAGACCCTCTCGCTCACCAAAGAAAGTCCCACCCGCCTCAAGGTGACTGAGATGACGGAGGATTACCGCCGCATCGCCAACATTCTGGGCACCAGCAATGCCCTACAGGTGCCCATTGAGGCTAAAGACCAAGTGCTGGCCGCCATCAACTCCGTTGCCAGTCTCGTCACGGTTCATTCAGATATTGGTGGGGGCATGGCCAGTGTAGAAGAAGTGCCTGCTGATGCAACGCCCCATATTCATCTGCTACCTGCTGGAGAAGGGTTGAGTGTTTCGATGCTCTGTCGGCCTTTCTCGAATGCTGGCCCCTACTATGCTCCGGGATCGGGGGGCAGAAACGTCATTGCCGAAATTGAAGGACAGCGTCTGCAAACCAATCGCAATTTGCAGCAGGAAAAAGACCTGGCCCAGGCGGTGATTAGTCGATGTTCTCCCCTGGCTCGACTGGGACCCGATGAAACGGAATGGCTTTTAGAAGACCCAGAAGACTGTCTGGAGTTGCTGGTTGATTTGCAGGATGTATCAGACCTGGCAGTGGTGGAATGGCCCGAAGGGGAAACCATGCGCGTTCGTCACCAGGCAGGATTTGGCAATTTTCATATGAATATTCGCCAGCAGCAAGACTGGTTTGCGGCCACCGGGGAACTGAAGCTGGATGATGATCACGTGTTGGGAATGCGACAGCTGATGACCCTGTTGGAGCAAACTCCCAGTCGGTTTATTCCCCTGGGAGATGGACAGTTTATCGCCCTCACCCATGAATTCCGCAAGCGGATGGATGAGATGCGAACCTTTGCGGAGCGCCACGGAGATGGTCTCCGGTTTCATCCCCTCGCGTCTCTGGCGATGGAAGACATGATGGAGAATGTCGAGCATCTCAAGGTCGATAAACACTGGAAAGCCAATGTGAAAAAAATCAGGGACATGGAGGCGTTTCAACCGCAACTTCCCTCCACGTTCCAGGCGGAGTTGCGCGACTATCAGCATGAGGGATTTGAATGGCTGGCGCGGTTGGCCTATTGGGGGGTGGGTGCCTGTTTAGCCGATGATATGGGACTGGGAAAAACTATCCAGGCGCTGTCCGTGATTCTCACCCGTGCGCCCCAAGGCCCGACGTTGATTGTTGCCCCTACATCGGTGGGCATGAACTGGATCGCGGAAGCGCAGAAATTTGCCCCGACACTGAATCCGGTGCAGTTTGGCAGTGGCGATCGCCAAACCCTCCTCGATTCCCTCAGTGCTTTTGACATGCTGGTGTGCAGCTACGGTCTCTTGCAGCAGGACGACGTTGCCGACATGCTTGCAAAGATTGAATGGCAAACGATTGTGCTGGATGAGGCTCAAGCCATCAAAAACGCGGCAACCAAGCGTTCCAAGGCGGCCATGAGTCTCAAAGGCGGCTTCAAAGTTTTGACGACAGGCACGCCGATTGAAAATCACCTGGGTGAGTTGTGGAACTTATTTCGGTTTATCAATCCTGGCTTACTCGGCTCGATGGACCGCTTCAATCAGCAATTTGCTTACCCGATTGAGCGAGACGATAATAAGCAAGCCCGCACTCGCTTGAAGAAACTGATCAGTCCCTTCATTCTGCGACGTACCAAGAGTCAGGTGTTGGAGGAACTGCCCTCCCGTACTGAAGTGACGCTTCATGTAGAACTGAGTAAGGATGAAATGGCCATGTATGAAGCCCTCCGGCGGGAAGCCATTGATCGTCTCTCAGACAGCACCGCTGAAGGTGGAGCTAAACACCTCCAAGTTTTGGCAGAAATCATGAAGCTACGGCGGATGTGCTGCAACCCTAAACTGATTCTACCGGAGACTGACCTGATGGGTTCCAAGCTCCAGGTCTTTGGCGAAACCCTCGACGAGCTGTTGGCCAATCGCCATAAAGTACTCGTCTTCAGCCAATTTGTGGATCATCTCACCATTCTCAAAGCTTACCTGGAAGAGCAGAATATTCATTTTCAATATCTCGATGGCAGTACCCCCGCCAAGGTTCGAAAACAGCGAGTCGATGCTTTTCAGTCTGGGGATGGCGATGTGTTCTTGATTAGCCTGAAAGCGGGAGGCACCGGGCTGAACCTGACTGCTGCGGACTATGTGATTCATATGGACCCGTGGTGGAATCCTGCCGTGGAGGATCAGGCGTCTGACCGTGCCCATCGCATCGGCCAAAAACGTCCGGTGACCATCTATCGACTCGTCACCAAACACACCATTGAGGAAAAAATTGTCGCGCTTCATGCCCAAAAACGAGACCTCGCGGATAGCCTCCTGGAGGGCACGGATATGAGCGGTAAGATATCGACCGACGACTTGATTCAGCTGATGAGCGAGATGTAGGGAAAGACTCGCAATTCGAGTAGTTCACACTGGCGAAGTTTGGGATTCAATTATTTGTTTGCGCTATAAATAACCAAGTTTGCTATTCCTTGTTATAATAAGAACAAAATTTTTGGTGTTAAAGTCCTGAGCGATGAACGTTTCCCTCACGCCTGAACTTGAAAAATTGGTGCTTGATAAAGTGGCTAGCGGCATGTATTCGTCGGCCAGCGAAGTTATCAGAGAGAGTCTTCGCCTTTTGAAGGAACGCGATGCCCTCGAAAACATTCGCCTGGAAGAGCTTCGTAAACACATCCAGGTAGGCATCAGTCAGGCCGATAATGGGCAATATTCTGAAATGACGATTCCGGATATCAAGGCCCAAGGTCGCCAACGTCTATCTGAAATGAATCCTGACTCAGATCCGTAATGGAAATTCGGCGCACGGAACAAGCCGACTTAGACCTTATCGAGATTTGGGTCTTTATCGCGCGACACAGCATCCAAGATGCCGATCGCTTCATCGATCGCATCGAAGAGAGATATTTACTTTTGCTTGACTACCCGCACCTTGGGCCTGAAAAACCTAATCTTGGGGAAGGTGTGCGTGTACTCGTTGAAGGAAATTATTATATCTTCTATCGTGTCTCCGACGATCTCATTGAGGTTCTTAGGATTATTAGAGCTTCTAGAGATATTCAAGCACTCTTCTAATACTGTTAGGCTTTGTCAGCGGCTTGGTTCATGCTGCTCCTGATGCATTAATAGCCACTATGGAATAAGGTATCGCCCTTCCCATCGGTTACATTTCAAAGGGCGATCGCCCCAAACCCCATCATCATCTCACTTATGTCTAAGAAAACCCCTCGCGTGCGGGCGAGGGGGGAGTAACCTAGGAGTCAAACTCGATAGGGGTGTGGTGGTGTGAGGAAACGACGAAAGGTGAATGGGCCAGAGACATATCAGGGGCGTATTTAGTTGTTGTCGAGGTTACGGTAGAGCGAATCTTTGAACCGCTCATTGAGCTTATTGCCTAAGCCGCTTTCGAACTCGTCGGAGAAGCGGTCATTGAGTTTGTTCCCTAAGCCGTTTTCAAATTCTTCAGAGAAGCGGTCATTGAGTTTGTTCCCTAAGCCAGAGAAGAACTCTTGCTCAGTGCGCTCCGAGAGTTTATTGCCAAGGCCAGTGTGGAATTCGTCAGCGTGGCGTCCGGTGAGGGCAGAGGCAGGAGATGCGATCGCCGCCAGTGAAGCCGTAGCAATAACAGCAGTGATGATGCGTTTCATAATTTCAGACTCCTTTGTCAAGTGCGTGGGAAAGAGGATAGTGAAGACGTTGTCTTTTCCGTTTGCTTGATTTTTATAATGCCAATGGAGTCTGAATCTCTTCTGACCTCAATCTGAGACAGAAGTAAGAGTTGGATGGGAAAACCTGAGAGCGGTGTGGATATCTCTGTGTGTACAGTCTGATGGGCAGATAGGACGGACAGAGCCTCTGATGATGACTCCTAAAGTCTGTCTTGCTGGGACTGATGCCTATCATTAGGTCGGGGATAGTATCGCCTCGGTTGTCACGGTTAGCTCTGGGAATGCGGGCGATCGCACTAGCGCATCACCCGAGAATACCGCTTCTTCATAGCCATTGTCCGTGAGCACGAGAACCGTGATTTGCCCCAGCACCGGGTCAGCAATCCAATATTCAGGGATGCCTCTCCATTCATACTGGTTGCGTTTGTCGATGTAATCGCGGCGATGATTTTCAGAACCTGGACTTACGATTTCAATCACCAGCATGGGGGGAGCCATGTCTAAGCGAATCGATGCTTGTTTCTGGGACATTAGTTGCTCAGGATGGTCGGGGTGAAGCACGATAAGGTCAGGAAAGCGGTTCTTGGGTTGTCCGGGCATTTCGAGAACAACCTGATGGGTACACACATGCTGAAAACCAACAATCTCTGACAACACTCGATCTAGAAACCGAGCAATGACCAGATTTCCGTAGGTTTCTGGGGGCATCTCAATCAGTTCTCCGTTGGTCAGTTCGTAGCGCACTTCAAGTCCCTCGGCTGTAGCCAGGAAATCATCAAAGGTTTGAAGCGTTGGGTTTGCCTGTATCATGCGTTTAACTTCTGTAGGACAACCGTGCTCTCATCATAAGTCAGCCTAAAATCAGTCGCAGGAATCAGTCTCGGAAATCGTCCTACTCCAGTGTTTGTCAACTCTCTTGCGTTGTTTTCCGAGTCAACGAATTCCAGGTGGCCAGTTTTTGGGGACCCCCTATATAGCGGTTTGCAACCGCGTTAAGCGCAAAAACAGAGGTGTGGGGCGCGCCGCGCCCCACACCTCTGTACTTCACTAACGCGCATAGCGCTGTAAAAATGGGTAACTATAGGGAAAGAGGCGCTAAGTTTTTTAGCGATCCAGCGAGCCGAAAGCTATTTCAAGAGAGAGTGGGGGGATACCTCGTCGTGCTTAATAGAAGATTTTGGACACCGCTGCACTATCGGATCCCAATTTTTATCGCGTTCTAAGGTCAGCCGCAATTGACCGAAAGCGCTGTGGGTCTCCTTCGGGGAAGGCTTGCCGTTCTTTCTGCTTGCGCTCATAAAGCTGCACCATAATCCGCTGCCATTCAGTATCTTCAAGGTTGAAAGACCTACGCCCATCCGATGCTGGAGGCTGAGCATCGGAAATCATACTGAGGTGCCGTTGTGCCATGATGCAACGGGCGCGAACCGTCAAACACTCATCATTGATGGCGATCGCCCGAATCTGACTGGTAATCTGTTGGTTCCACTGAGGATAGGTTGTCCGAACAGCAATTGCCAACGATTGCAGCCCGACTATCGCTGAATAGCGCACGATCCATTCATCATCCTGGGTTGCTGCAAAGAGAAGGGCTTCTAACGCTTCTTCTTGGGCAATTTCCAACACATCAGGGGGGAACCAATGCCACTTCATTGAGCCGAGTCCACGGGCGGCTGCCCGCCGAACGCTAACCGCAAAATCTGCTGTCGCGGCTCCCAGCAATGTCACTAATCCTCTGGGATCGCCGATACCGGCTAATGCGCGAATGGCCCAGGAACGGGCCGTGTAGTTATGCTGGTCGAGTTGGTCTAAAATAGCTGGAATCGCAGGTTCTCCAATCGCCACTAGCCCATCTACCGCTGCCACCGCTGCCCCTGGGTTGTTATATCCTAATGTATCGATCAATGTCGGAATTGCACCGATATCTGCCGTTGCGGCCAGTTGGCGAACGGAGCCGATGAGTTTGGTAGAGGAATCCGCAGTTTGAACTGCCGTAATCAAAGTTTGCAGGGAATCCGTCATAGCACATCTCGTACAACGCTACCTTTAGTCTTGCATGTTTACCCGCATGGGATCGGATGATCAGAGTCTTAAAACGCTAGAGTAACTCATCCATGAGCGTCATGACAGCGATCGCCTCGTCTGAAATTTCATGATTGGGTTGTGTCTGTAGATGATGCTCCAAAATGCCCTGTAGGGCAATGAGCTTGAGACTATTTTCTGCAAGGGTCTTGGCGATGGGCTCTGCGGCTTTCAAATATCCCATCGCGCCTAAGTCTGCCATTGCCGCTCGGCGCAACTGCAGTTTTGGATGAGACAAGGCTTGCATCAGCATCTCGCCATAGTGATGAGCTTCTTCAACCGTTGATGAGAGTTGGTACATGGCTCGAATGGCGGAAAAGCGGACTCGATCAACCTCATGGGAGAGAAATCGCTTGACGACGGGGGCGGCATCAGTGGCTTGCAGTGCACCCAGGGCTTCCAAAATGGCGTCATAGGGTTGAGGCATGGGAGCATCTGTCTGTGTTTCCGGTTCTCCGGGTTGTTGCAAGAGGTTCAACAGGTGAGGGCTACAGGAGGAATCGCCCAGGGCTCCGAGGGCTTGGGCAGCGGCTTCGCGTACGTAGTAGTCTGTGCAATCTAAACACTGAACTAGCGGGGAAACTGCACGGCGATCGCCCAGTTTTCCCAAGGCTCGTGCGGCATTTCGACGCAGTGGATAGCCGCCTGCTTCCGTTCGATCTTCAGTATCTTCTAAGGCACTGATCAACGCTTGAATGGCATCAGATTGAGACACTCGAAATCGACCTAACCACCATGCTGCATACATCCGAAGACCTAAGTCAGATCCCTGAAGGTTTTCAATGGCTTGATCAATCGTGAGTGGTGCTGGTTCTGATTCCTCTGCGCCGGCGGGTACGTCAGATGGAATATCGGTGGGATTCTCTGTCATAGGGCGATCGCAACGTTCTCCTCTTGTTCAAACTTATAGCGCTCTGTGCGTTGCTTAAGTACAGTTGTGTGGGGGCGCGCCGCGCCCACACACAACTGTTTTGGTGCTTAACGCGGTTACAAACCGCTATACATTTATACTTGCAGCATAAATGACTTCGTACGTGAAGTGTAACGAATCAAATAATAAAGCGATGGCTTCATTGACAGTCCTGGCCTGAATCAGTCATCCGTTGAATACAAAAAACGTAATGAAACCACACGCAAACTTGGCGAGATGATTTCATTACGTTTTGGTTATCATTCGACGACTGTGTCCATCAGTCCCACCCTCTAGGGCAGCTACCTTGAAGAGTGATGTAAGCCACCAAGACATACCCGCATTCAGCTTAGACTGGGTCTGCTGCTCACACCTTATGCATCAGAACCCGTAGGCTCACCACTATTAATGGGCTCGATGTTGACAATCGTTCCGCCCATGGCTGTGATGCGCTGCATCATTTCATTCATTCGATCATAAGGAACCGTCATGAATGTACTTGCACTTGAGCGAATGGGATAGCTCATGCTATCTGTATCTGTGCTTTGGCGTAGCCCCGTAACTTCATAGCGAAAACAACGGCTTCCAGATGGGGTATTGCTCGATTTGCCGATATATTGACCTAACATGACCACTCCTAACTGTCTACAGTAACGAACACAAACCTTATTCGACTGATCGTACGTCCGTACAGGTTGCTCTAACCCAGAGCATGCCTATAGAGGAGTAATGCTTGCAATCTTTCCGCCCACGCGTAAGATGCGTTTGATTTGGTTGGATAAGTCTTCGTAAGGAACAGTAAAGACTTGATTGCTACGACGAACCCGAGGATATCCAGGCTGAAGCACAGAGGCAACCTCGATTCGGAAGAGACGGTCTTCACCATACATGGCTGAGCCACCGAAGCTACTAGAACGAGCCACTTCTTTTGCGGAAGGACGATACGCCCACCCTGAGGTTCCGCCCGATGGTGCAACAATCGGAGTTGCTGTGTTGCGAGCAAGTTCGGGCGCGAGACGCGAGACGGTCCCTGCCGCTTGTGCGCGATCGCTATTAGCATAACCTCTGTAGAGCTGGAAGAATCGGCTGAACCCGACAGTCCGCTGCCCCACCCCTGTGGTGACTAAATCACGATAGTACGGAACGATACTATCGCCAAAATACATTTGATATTCATCTGAATCAATGTAGGAATCGATATCCGCTTCGTACCCTTTCTCTTGATATAAATCAAGGTGGAAAATGACTTCAGATTCGTCGTAGGGAGCTCGACCCAACAAATGCTTGATGTTCAACTCAATCAAACGGGTCTGGAAACTGGTGTAGAAGAATTTCGACTTGTATAATTCAGACTTTGCGACCTGACGCACAAAATCTTGAACAGTGATTTTGCGATTGCGCAACAAAGACTCAGCCGTTATTAGCCGCTCGGATGCCATTAAATAGTCATTACCCAAAAGCTGGCGGTAAACCGCTCGAATCACTGCTTCAACCTCTTGCGCTGTTGATACTGGGCGTAGCTCAAGAGGAGAGGCATCGTTAAATGTTGTGGTTCCAAGCCGAGATGCTTCGGTTGTGATTGGCACGTCAAGTTCTCCCTTTCGTCGTGAACATCATTAAAACTGGCAATTAAACGCTATCGAAAACCGCATCCATCGGATATGAGGACATCGACTGGCGGAGTGATGACCAGATAGCTGACCAAGTGTAAAAGATAGGTACTGAAAAAAGCCTGGAAACAAAACCCGGAATAGGTTTACTCCAGGCTTTTGACATGACCTTATACGGCTCAATACCGATGTGGACGTTATGCAGGGGTCACACTCATAACTTTGCTACCACGTGCATTGAGCTGTTGTAACTTACTCGATAGTTGAGCATAAGGGACAAGCATTTCCATGGTCGTTTTTCGAACAACCGTTGATCTGGGAGATGCGGCTTGCATGACCTGAATCCGGTACAGCGTGTCGCGATCGCCCCCGCTTGTTCCTGTTAAGGCTCCACTTGATTCTGGAGTCCGAATAGCCGATGCTACGTTTCGCCCCAGATCCCAGATCAATCGACCTTGCTTTTTCTGTTGCGCGCGATCGCTATTCGCATATCCACGATAGAGCTGAAACATGCGGCTGAATCCAACCGTTCGTTGCCCTATTCCTGTTGTTACGAAATCCCGATAATAAGGGACAATGCTAGCACCAAAGCGCTCTTCATATTCGACAGACTCAATGTAAGAATTGATTTCTGCTTCGTACCCTTCAGCTGCAAACAGATCAGTATGATAAGCAATCTCTGATTCGTCGTACGGTGCACGGCCTAAGAGATGCTTGTAGTTGAGTTCTATAAAACGGATTTGAAAATTGGGGTAAAAGAATTTCTCCCTGTATAGTTCGGATTGTGCGATCGCCCGCACAAAGTCACGAACTGAAATACAGCCTTGACGCAGCAAAGACTCAGCACTGCTCAAGCGCTCACTTTGCATGATGTGATCATTGCCTAAAACCTGACGATAGGCTGCCCGAATAACAGCATTAACATCGTCGTCAGTCCAATTTGGACGAAGCTCCATCACATCTGACTCGTCGAATGGAGTCACTCCTAATCTACCCGCCTCAATCAAGCTTGCCATTGATGGCCTCCTTGTAGTTGCTGATATTGGCTCGATATTTCTTATCTTTTTTATCTGGAGATAAAAGGAGGATAAAAACTTGCCCGGAACAATAAGCAACGCACGATTTATAACAAAACCGCCTTGCTGCTTACCCTTCCGGGCAAAATCAAAACTCTAGCTTAGAGCGTTGATTGCATAATCGATGTATGAGTTCGCTTCAACAGCAGGATCACCAGACAAACCGTGGTTTGCTTTGATGTGCTTGAGAGCTTCAATGTACCAGCTAGGAGAAAGTTCAAATGTGCTGTTGATTTCGGCCAAACCAGCGATGAGGTACTCATCCATTGGGCCTGTGCTACCTGCAACGAGGCAGTAAGTGATCATTCGGAGATAGTAACCGATGTCACGAACACACTTGTCCTTCCCACGCTGATCAGCTGCATAGTTAGGTCCCTGCATTTGAGTGGTGTAGGGGAACTTCTGATAAACAGCATTTGCAGCACTTTGAGCTAAGCTAGAAGCTTTTCCGCTCAAGGATTTTGCAGCCTGTAGGCTAGCTGCTGCTTGACGAAAGCGGCCAAAGGCAACTTGCATTTCAGTCGAGCTGATAAAGCGACCTTGAGAATCAGCGGTAGCAACTGCTTCAGTCAAAGGAGTTTTCATGGTTCTAAATTTCTCCGTAAAGGTTTACAAGATGTATTTAAGGAATTGAACATGGATACAGCAGTTCCAGAGTGCATGAGACCTAGAACGGCAACTTATGTGATTAATCGATAGCGGTGATTAGCCGACCGCTGCTGCAGCCCGATCAAAATAACCGCTGATTTCTGCTCCTAAAGCACTACAGTCACCCTTGGTAACGTTGGAGTCATCCATAACGATTGCAAGAGCAGCTTCCTTCATCTTGTTCACACCAGTGGCAACAGAAGCACCAGGAACTCCAAGAGCAACATAAGTTTCACGGAGACCGTTCAAGCAACGATCATCGAGAACGCTAGCGTCGCCAGTGAAGATTGCATAAGTCACGTAGCGCAAGATAATTTCCATGTCGCGCAAGCAAGCAGCCATGCGACGGTTGGTGTAAGCATTTCCACCAGGAGCAATCAACTGAGGTTGCTCCGCAAACAACGCACGTGCAGCATTAGAAACGATCGCTGATGCATTACCAGTGATGCCATTAACAGCATCCAAGCGCTTGTTGCCATCGCTTACCATTGCGCTCAAAGCATCGAGCTGAGAATCGCTCAGGTATTCTCCACGAGTGTCAGCTTGGGCAACTACTTTTGCAAAAGCATCCAACATAACTATTGATCTCCTACTAGAGTTTTCTTGCTAAATCGAAATTTAGTTGGCGTCACTGAACAAGTCAGTAAAGTTTTGTTAAGACAACCAGAGGTAATCTTAAGGAACAGTTGCGCTACCCGCTTCGCTTTGCTTCTTAAAGCGTTCTCAAAAATCCAAGTCAAGAAAGCAAAAATAATCTCTGCTCGCCTTTCGAGAACTCTCTATAAGCGCTTCTATCTCAATAGTTGAGGCGCTTGTGGATATCAACAACCCGTTCCAAGTTCTTTTTATACTATGTCGTGTGATCACGCTCTTGGAAAGATTGCTGAAACGTCACATCTATTTACAATTTTGCGTTTCTTGTTACAAAAGGCAGGAGTGGATTGTCCTCTCTCAGATTCGCTCAAATGGCTTCAAATCCTTGTCCAGACTTGCATATGTTGATCGTCCCGATGGTGTTGTAAAGAAATGATACTCAACTCTGGGAGTATTCTCATCTTTACAATTTACGGCTGTGATGATCTTTGCACGACTAACTTTTGCCGTTTGATTAACTTTTGCCATTTATAGCTTTACACTTTTGCGTTAGGACATGCGATCGCCATGTTCCCCTGCGCAGCGGGGGAAACGTGCTTAAACTTTAACCCGTAGGGCTTTATCCCATTGCGATGGAGACGCTACAGGCAACGTTGGGCGATGTCATGGCTCGAAAGGATCATTAAACCAGGTTATCTGCTGAAGCCCTCTCCTCGAAAGGATCGGAGAGCATCAAAGTGTATTAAGTTATGTGATTTTTATCAGACTAAAGCGAATAATGCTTCACTTCGTCCGATATGATGCTATGCATATTCGTAAAATTTCGTAAGAAATGGAGTCTTTGAAAGCGTGGCTATTCCTCTTTTAGAGTATGCGCCTTCTTCCCAGAACCAGCGGGTGGAAGGGTACATAGTTCCCGGTGACGAACAGCCCAGAATTTTCACCACAGACAATATGTTGTCTCCAACTGACATGGACGTGTTGATTGAAGCGGCATATCGTCAGATTTTTTTCCATGCCTTTGCTGTTGATCGAGAGCCATTTTTGGAGTCTCAGTTGCGCAATGGACAAATTACTGTGCGTGATTTTATTCGTGGGTTGCTTCTCTCTGATACCTATCGCCGCAGTTTTTATAACCTCAACAGCAACTATCGGTTTGTTGAGCAAACTGTTCAGCGTGTGCTTGGTCGAGATGTCTATGGCCAAGACGAAAAGATTGCATGGTCTATTGTTGTTGCAACGAAAGGCATCCAAGGATTTGTCGATGCTTTGTTAAGCAGCGACGAATATCTTGAGAACTTTGGCTACAACATTGTTCCGTTCCAGCGCCGTCGGGTTCTTCCAAGCCGTTCTGAAGGTGAGCGTCCCTTTAATATCACCTCTCCTCGTTACGATGAGTATTATCGTGCAAAGCTAGGATTTCCTCAGATGGTTTGGCAGAATGCTGTGCGTAGCTATGTACCTCAAGACCGGCAGGCAAAGGCTGGCGACCCATCCAGCTTCTTGAACATGGCTCGCAGTATTGGTAGCAAAGCTGTTGCACCTCCTCGGATGTCGGCTCTTAATATCGATTACGAACGCAAGGTTCCGTATCGGACCGTGAGATAAGACCATTGTCAATCACCGAAGTGTTGAAAGCGCATTTCTCTTCTGAGGGTGCGCTTTTCATTTGTGGCAACAGCTGGGCGATCGCCAAAGTCATTCAAGAAAAACCCGACGATAGCCCCTGCGATATTCTCATCAACGCCCTGGATGACCCCGCTGAAATGGTGCGCAGTGAAGCCGCCGCCGTTCTCGGCAACCTTGCCCACAAACCCGCCGTTCCCAAACTCATCACCCTGCTTGAGCATTCAGAATGGGAAACCCGCAAATCTGCTGCTCTCTCCCTGATGAAAATTGGCGATAAGGATGCGTTGCCCGCACTTCGATCCACTTTAGAGAAAGAGTCGGATGAAGCCGCTCAGCGCATTCTTCAGCTTACGATCACCCAGCTCGACAAACATCAGGATG
>JAYKJC010000387.1:0-6423 GCA_035285885.1 Leptolyngbyaceae cyanobacterium
GATCAGCTTTCAGGTCGATGGGCCGCAGATTTAGAGTACGGCAAGAAAATCCTGGCCATGCTCCGACGGCTGTATGAACTGGCGGAACTGATGTAAACGGCCAAGATTTTGAGGGACTTGCGAGACAATAAAATACCCAAAAGCCCAGGTAACGGGGCGGCGGGCTCAGCCCGCCGCCCCTTTACCTGGGATTTTGGGTATTTTATTGTCTCGCAAGTCCCTCAATATCTTGACCGTTTACATCAGTTCTGCCAGTTCATACAGCCGTCGAAGCATGGCCAAGATTTTCTTGCCATACTCTAAATCTGCTGCCCACCGACCCGAAAGCTGATCCACTAGCGGCGCAACGCCTCGGGTAACAAAGCGAAAGCGGGGGTCGATCAGTTCTTGCACGAGCGGAGCCTGACTCGCATACGCCTTAAGGTGCTGAATGTGGGCGCGGACGCCCAGGCGAGGACTGCGGAAATGAGCGCCATCGGCTCCTCCTCCAATGGCTCCGAGTCCGGCAAAGTTGTTTTGCTCGGGTTTTACGTCGCCTCCAAACCGCAGGAATCCCGTTTCAATACACATCTGACAGAAGGCGATGTCGTGGTTGATGCCTTCGATGGCGGCTTCTTCTCGGTAGAACTTGGGCAGGTCAGGAAATTTGTCGAGGGCGCGCTCGTTGTTTGAGGTCAGAAACATGATGAGGTGAACATCGGAGGTTTTGCCACGGCCCACAATAGCGTCGAAATCTCCGGGACAAATGGCCATGGGCGATCGCACTTTTACCGTCCGGCTGATGGGGTCGAACTCGACGCTGAGGTTGTGGGTGCGAAGATCGATGGCCTTGAGATAGACGATGTTGCGATGGCGGAGGCGATTCACATCCACGAGCTTCGTGGCGGATATTCCCAGGCGATCGACCAGATCCATGGGAATGTAGGCATTGCCGCGAACTACAATGCCCGATTCTTCATAGAGTCCACCATTGACATTGATTTGAATGGACGGATAGGTATGCTGTTCGCCGGGAGCCGTTCCCGTGGCGACCAGGCGGCTCCAGGAGGACAGTCCGTCAGCGATGCCCAGGGCAATGTCCCGGCGGTTGGTTTGAAGCAACGCCCGATCTTTGCCATTACTCAGGGTAGCCACATGCATGTAGAGGGAAGGAATGCTCACCCATCGGCAAAAGGGAAGCTGTCCTGACGGGGTGGCCGTATCGGGGCGCGCACCCATGGTAGACAGTCGAGGCACACGACGCAGCAGAGCTAACAGCATCAGCTCGGCATGGTTACGCCGCTCGTCGTTTTGCGCGATGTAGTAAACGGCGGCTCCCTTCACATCGGGGTGAGTAAAGGCATCGGCGTGCAGTTCCACAGCCACATCCCCCGGTTGAGCCCGGACGTTAATCCAATGCACCGTCTGGGACAGGTTCAGCTCATCCGGAACCACAAACACCTCAAAGTCGTGGGCGCGATCGCGCGATCGCAGTTCAACAGCCAACACATCGCGGAGGGCAATCATCTCTGCGGCTTCGGTCATTGCACCGATGACTGCACCTGGATCTGAGTTGCCGCTTCCACTGGTATCGTGACCTGCAGAGATAAAAATCCGTCCCATGAGCTGTGTATGCGTCCTAATCCTAATAACGTGAATGATGCGTGTTGAGGATGCGATTCATCCTCAACACGCACGATTGGGGGGCGTGGGGATGCCAAATCTCATCCCAAAAGGGAGCCCTCACAAAGGTCAACCTCATGGAAATTAAACCTCAATTTTCTCAATCACGCTCATACTGGATGGGCGATCGCCCATTTCCGTTATAAATCTCAATTCGTCAGGTGGCTCTTAAACCTGGCACGATCCCTATCCACTGCTCTTGGGGGCGTTTATCCTTTAGGGCTTGCCCCCAAACCCCCGCTGGGGGACGACCCGCTTCCCCCAGACCCCCTCCGAAAAAGATATCGGAACAATCCAAAGGTGCTCGGTCAGAGCTCCTCAGATGGAGTCTCTTCGTACGTACAAAAATTGATCATGGGGAACGCTAGGGATAGCGTTATGAACTAGGTGCAAAAACCTTTAGCGCTTGATATGATGACAATTGATGGCGATCGCCCAAAATCCCGTAGGGTGTGTCATCGCGTAGCGAGACGCACCATCACCAATGCGGGGGACGAACGGTGCGTTGCCTTCGGCCAACACACCCTACGGCAGCGATGGCAACGGTAGGATGCGTTAGGCGATCGCCGTAGTTCATCAATTTAAGACACGAAACGTAACCCATCGAAACATCTGATAGCGCTGAGTTTCGTACCTTTACCCCCGATAAAACGATTGTTCATCAAACGATTGTTCAGCCATCCAGGCTCTTAGTATAAACTTATTAGTCATAGGTTTTGAGACATAGGTTTTGAGACATAGAGTGTAAGGCATCGGCTTTAACCCATCGGTTACTCGAACCCCTCTCCCTCTAACCGTTCTCTCCCCCTTTCCATCCCCCTCTGCCGATCACTGCCCATGAAAACGCCCCGCCTCCATCCCGACACCATTGACCAGGTCAAAGACCGTGCAGATATCGTGGATGTCGTGTCTGAGCATGTGGTACTGCGTAAGCAGGGAAAAGACTTTGTGGGGCTGTGTCCGTTCCACGACGACAAATCCCCCAGCTTCAGCGTCAGCCCGAGTAAGCAGTTCTATTACTGCTTTAGCTGCGGAGCGGGGGGCAATGCCATCAAGTTTCTGATGGAACTGGGACAGCGCTCCTTCAGCGATGTGGTGCTTGACCTGGCTCGGCGCTATCAGGTCTCCGTCAAGACTCTCGAAGCTACAAATCGACAAGAGTTTCAGCGACAGCTTTCCCTGCGGGAACAGCTCTACGAAATCACCGCTCTGACCGCTCGGTTCTATGAGCACGCCCTCCATCAGTCCGATGGAGCAGCGGCACTGGACTATTTAAGAAACCAGCGATCGCTTAGCGAGACGACCATTCAACAGTTTCAGCTCGGCTATGCACCCGGAGGCTGGCAAACCCTCTACGGGTACTTGGTCGAGCAGAAGCGCTATCCAGTGCATCTCGTCGAGCAGGCCGGGCTGATCGTTCCACGTCAGGGGAAAAGCGGCTACTACGATCGGTTTCGCGATCGCCTCATGATTCCGATTCACGATTTGCAGGGGCGGGTGATTGGCTTTGGGGGGCGGGCGCTGGGAGAGGCTCAGCCCAAATATCTCAACTCACCCGACACCGAACTGTTCGACAAGGGCAAAACGCTCTTCGCACTCGATAAGGCACGAACGGCGATCGCCAAACACGACTGTGCGCTCGTCGTCGAGGGTTACTTTGATGTGATTGCCCTCCATGCCGCAGGCATCACCCCTGCAGTCGCCTCCCTGGGCACCGCGATCAACAAAGGACAGGTAAAGCAACTGCTTCGCTACACGGAGTCGAAACAGGTCATCCTTAATTTTGATGCTGATGCCGCAGGCCAAAAAGCCGCAGAACGCGCCATTGATGAAGTCACCGACTTGGCCTATCGCGGAGATGTGCAGCTCCGCGTCTTGACCATTCCAGAAGGCAAAGACCCGGATGATTTTCTCAAACAGCATTCCGCAGAAGACTACCACGCGCTGATTCAAGACGCTCCCCTCTGGCTCGACTGGCAGATTCAGCTGGCGTTTGTCGGCAAAGATTTGAGTCAGGCTGACCACAATCACCAGGTCACCCAGCAACTGGTGACGTTTCTCAGCAACATCAGCAATGCAGGCACACGAACCCACTATGTGCGTCACTGTGCAGAACTGCTGAGCCAGGGCGATAGCCGCCTCGTGCCCCTGCTGGCCGAAACCCTGCTCGCCCAGGTGCGCCGCCAGCGAAGGCGATCGCCCGACGGAGCCGAAATGCCACGGGTTCCTGCCCCGACCCTGGCCAACAGCACCCTCGAATCTGCCGAAGCGGTCTTACTGCGGCTCTATCTCCATGCACCCGACGCCCGAGCCGATATCCTCACCGCCCTCGACGAACGCGACCTCCAGTTCAGCCTGTCTCACCATCGATTTTTGTGGCGGAAGATTCTTGAGCGAGACGGTTCATCGATGGCCGATCCAGAGATGGCCGATCCGGAGACGCCCGAATCCGCCCAGTCAGACTCGACCTCCGATCTTCCTGAACCTTCGTCCCGCGCTCTGAGCGATCAGCTCCAGGATGACCTGGCAGAATATCCAGACCAGCTCAATCAAGTCATTTACCTGTTTCAACTCGATGAAAAAGCCCGGCGCGATGTCTTGCGGGCTCCCATCGTGATTCAAGCCGCCACCGACTGTCTGGAGCGCGTCATGTGCGAAAAGCGGTACCAACATTTCCGAAAACTCTGGGCTGAGACCGACGTCACCTCCGAGCCCGAGCTGTGTCGTCATTATCAGCAGCAAATCTACGCCGAAAAGCAGCGCATCAAAGAGCTGGATGAGCATCGCTCCGTTTCCTTTGAAGACCTCGCCCAGATTCCCTGGGTCGGCGATTTTTATCAAGCGTTAGAGTAAATTAACAATATTACGCAAGAAACTTACCTTGCATAGCTTTTCTGCCTCATAAATATGTGAGTGCCCACCTTCAAGGCGTCAGCTCACTAATTGGCAAATCCGTCACCGCCTTAGCCTTGGTGAGCACGCCATCGGTGAGATTGGCGATGCAGTCCGCAAAACTCAGAATTCTCGGGTCATGGGTGGCGATCAGCACCGTACAGCCATGTTCCTTGGCCAGACGACGCATCAGCTCAACCACGATATGCCCATTGGTCGAATCCAACGCAGCGGTGGGTTCATCAGCGATGATAAGAGGCGGATTGCCCGCCAGCGATCGCGCCACCGCCACCCGTTGTTGCTGCCCACCCGACAGTTCTCGTGGCAGATGATGAGCGCGATCGCCCAATCCCACCTCATCTAGCAACTGCTTGGCCTGTCGTCGCGCCTCCTGTACTGGAAACCCTTTCATCACCAGCGCCGCTTCCACGTTTTCCAATGCCGTGAGCGATCGCAGCAAATTGCTCTCTTGAAACATCACCCCAATGGAATGCAGACGAATCTGTTCCATTTGCTGACGAGGCACATTCGTCAAATTGTGGCCCAAAATCTGAACCTGCCCAGACGTCGGCGTTAGCACCCCCGCCAAAATCAGCAGCAGCGTCGTCTTGCCCGCTCCAGAAGGGCCAACAATCATCTGCACCCTTCCCTGGCGCACCTTGAGATTCACGTTTTTAAGCGCCTGAAACGGCTGTTCTCCCGTTTCAAACACCATATCAATGCCTCGGGCAACCAGCGCATATTCCGAATCAACGGCTGTCAATGAAGACGCCGAGGAATGATGGAGTCTAATCCGGAAATCTTTAATCGACGAGATGAGTTGGAACATCACACGGACTCGCTACGACAACTCTCTCTTTCAATTGTCTGAGATGCATCAGGTAGCAACAACTGAAAACACGAAACGTAATGAGATGCAGTAGATTCATCCCGCCACACATCAGACCACACTCCTGACAGAGGATGACGAACACCTTGCCTAGCGCAACCGAAGGAGAAGTAGAACACACTCACTTGGGGAACTCGCACTCCCCAAATGCACTCCAAGAAGGCTGGGGGTGCGCGACCTCTTGCATTGATTTAGGGGATTTCATGGATTTAATTCAAGAATTATTTAATGCCGTTCACATTGTTTTGCGTAAATACACAGAGGAGCTTCACATTCCTCGCTCGCATCTTGCCCTGTTTTTTACCTACCCCTATTTCTCTGAGCAGATAATGAGCATACAGCTTAAGCAAGCGTCATCGTTGCATCTCCACATCTCAACTTTCTGTTCCTCCCAACGATCGTTCTGACGTCTGATCAGGGTTGCCGTAACCGAAGTCTCCTGACTGCTGTCACTGTACCTATTGATTAAGCTCCCTATGATTATTCTCTCAGCGCATGATCTGAAAAAACACGGTGTCACCACCTCAGTATCGAACATCACGTTTATGGGCAAAGTCTTCACGCGAGGCCAAACCATCGCCCAGCATCTTAAGAAAGATGCGATTTCTTTGGCTCACGATATTCAGCGCACTGGCTCTGCGTGTTTACTCGTGGACAGTGGAGCCTATCTAACGCTGTGGCGTGAGAGCGAAGCATCAAATTCGGTGATTAAACCCGACAGGTTTAATTTCAGAAAATTGAGTGACTGGTCAAAGTTGAACGTGCTGATCTCAGATGCGCAACTGGATGAGACGCCCCAGACAAAACCTGTGTTGAAGTATCGAGGGCGGTTTGTTCAGCCCATTGATGAAGCGAAGGTTGAAGATGAGTGGGTTGAATTGCCCTCTGGGCTCGTTGAAGCAGCCTCTGGCCAAGTGTCAGAGAATCTTCTGTAAATGCGCCATTTGAACCTAACCCTGTACGCCTGTAGGGGCATGGTA
>JAYKJC010000388.1:0-18162 GCA_035285885.1 Leptolyngbyaceae cyanobacterium
TGTTGATCAACTCCATCGTCAACACTGCGCCAATGGTCAACCCCATAATGGCAATCTCAACCGCTGAAAGCTGTAAATAAATGCTGAGGGCGATCGCCACAGTGCCCACAATAACGTGAATACGAAAATTTCGCTGAGTCGTGAACGCATACGATAGTCCAGCCCACGCATATCGAAAACTGACAAATAGATTAGAGGCAACCTTCCAAGCCATTGCGCGATGAATGGCGTTAGGTTGTTCAACGGTTACTGAGGGGGTTTTAGTCGAGAGATCCTGAGCCATAAGTTTTTACTGAAAGGCGCGATATATAAAGGCGATCACTGATGCCTGATCGAGCATTACAAGCCATGTCACCGCTTTCTAAGCACTGATGCCCGTGAGGTCGATTAACGATAGCAATGCATGCTGTTTGTCCAGCATACTCTCTAAGCTTTTCTCATCGGGATGGTCCCATCCGAGAAGATGAAGTAATCCGTGAGATGATAGCCAAGCTAATTCAGTTGTTAACGAATGACCAGCTTCCTGCGCCTGAAGATAAGCCGTTTCCAGAGAAATAACAATATCCCCCAAGTAATAAGGCTGAGCTTCATACAGCTCGACAGGCAACTCATAGGGTGAATCAATGGTTGCAAAAGCTAATACGTCGGTGGGGCGATCGCGATCGCGATACTCCGCGTTCAACACCTGAATCCCCGAGTCGTCAGTCAATCGCAACGCTAATTCATAGGCATCAATGGGAGAGTAATTTGGGGCAAGCTGAGCCAGCCAAAGGGTAACCCATTTATTCCATGGAATAGTCCGAATCTCAGCAAGCAGTGGAACCATCATCGGCATTATCTGTGTCTGCAACACAGACTGAGATGTTGCCAGGGAGTCTGACGGCTGCTGTCGCGTTTGCTCATCTAATAGGACGTCATCGTATTGCACACAGACCTCAACGACCAGTGATGCATGAAGGGTTGAATTGAATGATGCTTCAGGCACGCCTGTTGATTCTGTAGGGTGCGATTCGGAATGTTGCGATTCGGTGTGGTGCGATTCTGTATGTTGCAAGTCGGGTAGCTGTAATTAGGTGGACTGTGACGTTGAATGACTCATCCCGTTGCTTCAATGTACCGGGGTCTACTGTGCCGGAATTCATTGCGCCAAGGGTTTACCGCGTTAGATAGGCGAGTCCCACGAGTAGCCCTAGCAATCCAACAGCAGACAAGGTGAAATGAAACAAAGATTTAGCCCCTTTTTTAACCATGTTTCGCATCGCTAATTTGACATAGCTTGGGGTATCTTCAACAGGTTTCGTTGGTGGGGATGGAGTCTTGCCTAAGCCATCACCCTCAGCCTGCGTTTCTGACGTCTTTTCTTCTGATGGTGAAATAGATGGTTCAGAGATTGCCATGGGTTGTAAACCTCACAAGATAACAAATGCTAGCCGCCAATCTTTAGAAGTCGATGACTAGAAAGATATACCAATTAACTTTAGAGCAGAGATACATAGAACACGTACGCCTACTCAATACTGAAAGCCATGAGGCCATTAAACCGCTGATGTCGAGTCCACCAGTTGATTCTCTTGGCGGAGACTCGCTTGGATAAATGCATCCAGATCACCGTTCATTACAGTATCAATGTCTGTTGTTTCAACGCTAGTGCGCAAGTCTTTCACCATTTGGTAGGGATGGAATACATAGTTTCGGATTTGGTTTCCCCAAGCCGCCTCCACCATATCTCCACGGATATCAGCAATTTCCTGCGCTCGCTGTTCTTGAGCAATGATCAGAAGCTTAGCCTTCAACAGTGCCAGAGCTTTTTCTTTATTTTGGAGTTGCGATCGCTCCTGTGTACAACGAACTGCAATGCCTGTGGGGAGATGAACAACGCGAACTGCCGTTTCTACTTTGTTGACGTTCTGTCCGCCTTTGCCTCCGGCCCGAGACGTGGTGATCTCTAGATCCGTTTCAGGAATCTCCAGTTCAACCGACTCATCCAGAATCGGCATGACCTCGACACCCGCAAAGCTGGTCTGACGCTTCCCATTCGCATTGAAGGGCGAGATTCTGACCAGTCGATGCGTCCCCTTTTCAACCTTCAGGTATCCATAGGCGTATCGACCTTGAATTTCCAGAGTTGCTGACTTAATGCCCGCTTCGTCTCCCTCAGATAATTCAGCTAGTTGAGCCTTAAATCCGTGAGCCTCAGCCCAGCGGGTGTACATACGCAGCAACATTTCGGCCCAATCTTGTGCATCTGTTCCACCTGCTCCAGCATTAATACTTAACACTGCTCCATGCTTGTCGTAAGTTCCCGAGAGCAACTGCTGTGTTTCCCATTGCTCTAGCTCTTGAGTGAGATGAACCAAATTCTCTTGGGCTTCTGAGAATAACGCCTCATCTGCTTCAAGCTCCATCAGCTCAATAACGGCAGACGCATCCTCTAATGTTCCTTTCCACTGATGAATCTGCTCCAGGTGCGACTTGAGATCGTTAAGCTCCTGCAACGTTTTTTGGGCATCTTCAGGAACATCCCAAAACTCGGGCTGGCTAGCGCGCTGCTCAAGATCCTGGATTCGCGCAGAAAGTGCAGGAACGTCAAAGATAGTCCTGAGCTTTGCTCAGGCGACCCGACAAGGTTTCAACATCACGCTTCAAATCAACAAGTTCAATCATAGGTATTTTGATGATGGCTAACGGGTGAAAGTATTGGGGCGTTGGGAATAAGCTGATGGATCAAAGTATTCTCACTGTTCTAGAGCTATTGGATTTCACCCCAAACAGTCTTCAACAAAAACAGTTTCAGTCAGCATACACCGATCTAAAAGCAACCGATTTGAGGGCAACCGATTTGAGGGCAGCCGATCTAAACAGCAGGTTCAAGCCATATAGGCGATCGCCAAACGTTCTCCAGGGAATGACTAGCGTCAGAAACCATTAGCTCAAAGACTACCGGAGAATACTGTTACCGTTCGACACATAACTCGACACATACACAGATACGTAGTCCCGAATACTCCTATCACCACACTTCTTTTTGCTAAGAAGTGTAACAGCTTTGTGATAGGGCTAAGGGTCAGAAGAAATGAGCTAATTCCTGCGATTTCTCAAAGCATCTATATGGCTCTCTTTTCATCGTTTTAACAGTATCAACCAACGCCCATCGTATGCCCATTGTAAACGGTTGAACTCAGTTATGGAAATCCGCATCCATCCCCCGCATATTAACGGTTCCCAGCGAAGAATTACTCAGAATTTCAGTCATATAGCTCCCTTTCTTAAGCCAAACAAACCAATAGAAATGATGCGTATATTTCTCGAAATCGCTTTTATGATAAGGCTTTGACGCAATCCTAGGTATTTACTCTGACGTTTTTATTCACTGACAAATAGGTTCCCGTAAATTAACGATGGTACGTAGGGGGTCGAATGATGACAATGAGCCTATCTTCTGATGCAGCAAGGTGTTTTCCAGATGACGGCAACTCAAACTTCTCTTCGATCCCGCAGTATGGAACTGTTGCTTTCGTACAAGCAAAATCCATCCCTTAAATTACGAAATAAGTTAGTCCAAATGAATGCTGGCTTAGTTCGCAAAATTGCACATCGTGTCAGTCACCAGTGCGCTGAGCCCTATGAGGATTTAGAGCAAATTGGTTATCTTGGCCTCATCCGTGCGATTGAGCGATTTAACCCGACGCAGGGATGTGCCTTCAGCTCATTTGCAGTGCCCTATATTCGCGGCGAAATGCTTCATTTCTTGCGCGATCGTGGCGGCACAGTCAAGGTTCCCCGTCGATGGCAAGACTTACAAAAAGAGGGGCAGAAAACCCAAATCCGTCTCTCCAAAGAACTCGATCGACAACCCACAGACTCAGAAATTTCTACTGCCCTCAATATTACACAAGAAGAGTGGCAAGAAATTAAGATGGCGGTTAAGAACCGTTCACCTCTCAGCCTAGATGCTACGGTTTGCCAGCAAATTGATTCTCCTATTACCCTTGGGGATACGCTGCCTGACATGCATTATCTTGCACTGCAACGCCTCGAAGAAGATCGTCAGCAACTTCATCGAGCATTAGGCCAACTTGAGGAAAAAACTCGGGCAGCCATCGAGTATGTGTTTTTTAGCGACATGTCTCGCAAGGAAGTTGCAGAGCGGATTGGCGTCAGTCCGATGACTGTGACCCGCCGAATTCAGCGGGGGTTGGAGCAAATGTTTCTTTTTCTAGGTCCTCAAACTTTGCGCACCGAGCCCTAATCGCCCAAAATCCATTCACACGATTGTCCAGATTTCCTCTCGGATTCTAAGAATTCTGACTTTTGGATCGGCTTTGTTCTTTGGGTCCACTTCAGTTCGATCGGATTTGTCGGATCGGCTATGAAAATAGGGCATGCGGTACAGCCAATGAGATGCTAAGTGCAAGGTCGTCGCTCATCGACGTTGAAGAACCATGAGCGATCGCCCATCCACTGCAATTGATGTATGCCCTTGGAAGGTCGGGCCATCCTCAATGAAATGCGATTTCGTTGTGTCGATGACTGTAAACCATGGGCGATCGCGCAACCCCGCAGGCATCATAAACTCCACGAGTTCATGGTGGGCATTGAACAGTAAGAGAAAACTGTCGTCCATGATGCGTTCTCCCTGCTTCCCCTGTGCAGGGATTTCCTCTCCATTGAGGAACACAGCAATTTCTTTACTCAATCCATCCATCCACTGCTCTTCGGTTACTTCTTCTCCATCCGGATTAAACCACCCCAAGTCACTCACCTGAGAGCCATAAATTGCTTGGCCTTGGAACCACTTGCGGCGACGAAACACTGGATGTTTCCGTCGAAAGTAAATCAACTGCCGAGTAAAGTCGAGGAGATCGGTATCCGTGCCCTCTTCGCTCCAGTTCAACCAGGTGAGTTCATTGTCTTGGCAGTAAGCATTGTTGTTGCCCTGCTGGGTGCGACCTCGCTCATCGCCACTGACCATCATGGGGACGCCCTGGGAGAGAAACAGCGTTGTTAGGAAATTTCGCTGGAGCTGATGCCTGAGGGCCAGTATGTCAGGATCATCGGTCTCACCTTCGACCCCACAATTCCATGAACGGTTATAGCTTTCACCATCCCGGTTGTCTTCACCATTGGCTTCGTTGTGCTTCTCGTTGTAGCTCACCAGATCGGCGAGGGTAAATCCATCGTGAGCCGTCACAAAATTAATGCTAGCGCTGGGGCGACGACCATTAAATTCATACAGATCTGAGCTGCCTGTAAATCGATAGGCAAACTCTGCCAAGCTACCATCGATCCCCCGCCAGTAGTCTCTAGCGGTATCGCGATATTTGCCATTCCACTCTGACCACAGTAGTGGAAATTTTCCAACTTGATACCCTCCGTCAGCAATGTCCCAAGGCTCTGCAATCAGCTTGACCGCAGAAAGCACTGGGTCCTGGTGAATAATGTCAAAAAATGCCGCAAGGCTATCCACTTCATAGAGTTCTCGGGCGAGGGCTGAAGCTAAGTCAAATCGAAAGCCATCCACATGCATTTCCGTTACCCAGTAGCGGAGGCTGTCCATAATGAGCTTGAGGACTTGAGGGTGACTCACATTAAGCGAATTACCACAGCCTGTGAAATCCATATAGTAGCGGGGATCGTCATCAACGAGACGATAGTATGTGGGATTATCGATCCCTTTGAGAGAAATTGTTGGCCCCTGATGATTGCCTTCACCTGTGTGGTTGTACACGACATCGAGAATGACTTCGATGCCTCCAGCATGGAGCGCCTTGACCATTTGCTTAAATTCGGTGACTTGGTCTTCAGGATTCTTCGTTGCACAGTAGTTGAAATATGGAGCGAAGTAGCAAATCGAGTCATATCCCCAGTAATTGGTCAGTCCATTGGCAACAAGGTGCCCTGGATAGGTGAGGAAATGATGCACGGGCATGAGTTCAACTGCGGTAATGCCAAGGGACTGAAGATAGGCGATCGCCGCTGGGTGTGCCAAACCCGCAAAGGTACCTCGTAAGGGCTCAGGAATGTCTGGATGGAGATTTGTCAACCCTTTGACGTGCATTTCGTATATCACAGTGTCATGCTCAGGGATGCGCAACAGCTTATCACCCTGCCAATCGAACGCCGTATCTACCACTATTGCCTTAGGAATGAGGTGAGCGTCATCCTGCTCTGAGAACGTCAAATCCAGATCTTCATCATCCAAACAATATCCAAAAATTTCGTCCCCATGATTGATTTCTCCATCCACAGCTTTGGCATAGGGGTCGATGAGTAACTTATTGGGATTGAAGCGATAGCCATTTTCCGGTTCATACGGACCGTGGACTCGAAAGCCATAGCGCTGTCCGGGTCCAATGCCCGGTAGATAGCTATGCCAAACGTAGTTGCTGACCTCTTCAAGACTCACTCGGCTTTCGCGGCCATCAGCGTCGAACAAACACAGTTCGACCTGGGTTGCATTTTCACTGTATATAGCAAAATTCGTTCCCTTGCCATCCCATGTAGCACCAAGGGGATAGGGAGCACCGGGCCAAACTGGAACATACATATGTGATATCCTGATGCGCTTCAATGTTCAAACCATAGCAAGGAATGAAATGTTGACGCTAGAAGAAAATTTCATCCTTTATGGCTAGATGATGAGAAGCCAGTACGACCTAATTTTTCTAAACTTTGCTGACTGCAAACGGACGAATTGCAATCTTACGCTCAACCAGCACGCGAGGTCGGAGCAAGATCTTGAATATCAGCCAAAGTGACTGGAGTTCACCAGGAGAACAACGGTCTTTCCATTGCCCAGGACGACAATACAGAATCTCAATCAGCCGACGTTGTTCAGCTAAAGCCATCGGGCCGAAGCGAATCGAGCAGGTTGGAAATTCGCCTGATGAATTCCACTCAATGATTTGTCCGGAGAAGTGTAAATTTTCATCTGTCAATTCGATGGAAGCGTGGGAATCGCAGCATTCAGGAACAGTCTTTCGAGTCAACGCAATTTCCACCCCTGTCTCAGACATCATGGTTGTGTAGCCCCATAACGTTTGGTCGCCGATGGTGAGTTTGACAATCCGCCGGACATCAAACCACTCAAACATAGAAGGCCGAGGTGCATCCAATAAAATCAAAAGTGCGATCCCCAACATCAAGAGGTTATAAGCACTCCAAATCCAGGCAATTCCTAGCCCACGAACATGCTCGATAGGGTTGTCAATGGCTTCCATGACCAGGCAATGCCCCAAATTTCCCCATAGGCTGACGGCAGTCAGGATGAAAACCCCAATGAGAGGCCATGCGAGTTGCCAGTTGTAGCGGTAGCGATCGCTCACGTTTCCCTTCGGAGTGACCTTGAATCCTTTTGCAAATGGGCGCATCATCACCTGAATGACCGTAAGTGCGAGCGGAAATGCAAGGACTAACGCATAAACATCAGACAACAACGCCGAACGGGATCGGTAATTCAACCAAGAAAATGTCATCAGTTGAACCAGGTAGTACGGCACAAAGAAGAAAAGAATTTCTTCCCCGGTTGCTTTGAGGGGAATGATGCCAAAGAAAAAATAAGCCAGTGGCATCAGCAGAAAGCCAACCTTTGCGATGCTGCTGAACCAGTGCAACAAACCTTCAAAGTAAGCGAGCCGTTGCATGGGCTTCAGTCCTGGAATGGTGAGCGGATTCGATGAAATGAAGAAGGACTGAAGCGTTCCCTGAGCCCATCGAATCCGCTGCAAGGCATGGGACGCAATAGATTCTGCAGCCAGTCCTGCGCTCAACTTTTCATTGAGATAAATATTCCGATACCCTTTCGCAGAAATTTGAATTCCTGTAAAGAAGTCTTCACTCAAGGCTTCAGTGACAAACCCACCCACGTCTTCGATCGCCTTTCGACGCACTACAAAAGACGTTCCTGCACAAACAACTCCTCCCGCGCCATCGCGCAATCGTTGAATTTGGCGGTAAAAGACTTCTTCTTCAGGGGTGAGTACATCCTGCATCCCCAGATTCCATGCGATGGGATCTGGATTGTAATAAGTTTGGGGGGTTTGCACCAAACCCACATTGGGATCTTGGAAAAACCCAATCGTTCGCGTTAAGAAATTTTTTGTAGGAATAAAATCTGCATCGAAAACGGCGATTAGTTCTCCCCTGGTTTTGGGAATGGCATGATTGAGATTGCCAGCTTTTGCATGACGGTTGTCAGGGCGCGCCATATATTCACACCCCAAAATTTCAGCCAGCGCTTTCACTGGCGATCGCTGACTGTCGTCTAGCAAGTAAATGGTTTTATGAGGATATTCCATGGCCTGACACCCCATCACCGTTCGCTTCAGAATGAAGTCAGGCTCGTTATATGTCGGAATCAAAATGTCTACTGACGGGACAAAGATGCCACTCGTCACATCGTGGGCGAGTTGATCCGCTTGACTGCTGCGATCGCGCGATCGCAGCAGCAACACGAGTTGAATGATGCCGTTGATGAGAATTAACAGTTCTAAAAAGAAGAGACCGAGACTAAAAACACCGTTCAGAGGCGTATCTAAATTTAGAGTGGATTGCGATCGCCACAGCAAATAGCGAACAACAAGAACCCCCAAGATGCCAACCACCGTCGTTCGAGCCCAAGCAGTGGGCCGTGGCGAGAGGCGCATAATCACCAATACCACGACCATCAAACTCACAGTCCAAAACAGGAAATATTCCCCTATCATCATTGGTGTCATCGCCCACATTGGAGGATGTTCTTGGATATCATTCAGACGACCGAAAATCGCTTCAATTGTTCCATTACCTGAAAACCAGGCGACAACAATGCCACCTGTGAGAAGCACGATACTCAACAAAATCACTGAAGTTAGCTGCGGGCGATACGATTGAACGTTAAGGCGCTGTCCAACAGTCATCGAGGTCACCTGAGAATTAAGATAGCAAATGTTAAGTTTTTATGCAGTTTTTATGATTTCTTGGAAATTTCTTGATGAGAGGCAATTCTCAAGCCAATGATGACTCTATTAGAAGGGAACCTGATGAGTAGCAGATGAGTATTCCCTTAGAGAAAATTTAAGGAATGTTCAAATGTGAAAAACATGAAACCTTAGAGATAAGGATCTTTGATGCCCATATCGACAGAGTGTCTGTGGTTACACAAAATTCGAACACCCTCAGAAAGCGGGTCATAGCAAAACGCACTTGGTTTAGGGCATTGGAGGGGAGTGTATCCACCGCGCAGTATTTGTTTAGCGAGGCGGTGTGATCCCCCGCTGTCGCTGCCCCCTTAAAAAGGAGGCTCACAAGGTTGCTGGCTCAAAGTCCCCCTGATTTAGGGAAATCGGAGGAAGACATCGCTAAACACATACGACCGCGCAGCGGTGGATACACTCTCGAACCTGAGTCGGTAGGGCTATAACGAATGCTAGCTATAGTTCGAGAATGACACGATCTGTTTTAGGTTTTGACACACAAATTAAGACAGTTCCTTCATCTGGGGTTCCCGTGGGAGGTTCGTCATATTCAACTTCACCGTCTTTAATGGCGCACATGCACGTCAGACAAATTCCTGCTCGGCAACTGTAGTCTGGATTGAGTCCTTGAGCTTCGGCAAACTCCAGTAATGTCCCCTGGTCAGGCGTCCATACTGCCGTTACGCCCGATTTCTCAAACATCACTTCGATCCCTGCCTTTCCATCACGTATTGCCTTCTCATCAACAGATGTAGGTTCTTTTGATGCAACATTAGGTTGAGAGAACGCTTCAAAAGCCACTTTGTCTTTAGGAACGCCCCATTCGCTTAAGCCATTTCGCAAGGAATCCATAAAGCCAGGAGACCCGCACAAAAAATAATCCGTTTCTGAGACCGCACCTGTCTCCTGTTCTATTTCTGGTGCAATCAGGCTCTTCAACATTTCAGTATCGACATAACCATCGCCGTGATACTGTCCCTTATCTTCGGGACGGGGCTGACTGTAGCGATAGTAAACGTGGACATTGGGAAATTCGTGGGCGATCGCCCCAATTTCATCACGAAACGCATGAAACTCTCCATTGCGAGCACCATGCAAAAACCAGACATGTCGTGTTGGGTGCTCGTGGCATACCGCTTTGACCATGCTGATCATCGGCGTGATCCCAACCCCGTTGCTGATTAGAACAACAGGAGATGTCTGGGACACATCCAGCACAAATTTGCCGTTGGGTGGCTTGGCGAGAATAACTGTTCCCTCATGAACGTAGTCATGCATATAGTTTGAGGCAACCCCTGGCGGCACATCATGTCCCTTGGGGGCTTGTTCGCGCTTGATGGATAGTCGATAGTACTCGTTGGCTGTCCGATAGTCTGATAACGAATAGGTGCGAATAACGGGGCGTGGCTGTCCTGGAATGTCAAGCTTAATCGTTAAAAATTGGCCTGGACTGAATGATGGAAGCGGTTCACCCTCTTGAGGTTTGAGATAGAAGGACGTAATTTCAGCACTCTCTTTCACTTTTCGAGCGACAACAAACGGACGCCAATCTGGCCATGTCAACGTTTGCGAAGATTTGGCTTCAGTAGCATCTGGCTTGGGCGATCGCCCAAGGCCATAAACGCCCCCAAGGGCAGCCGCGACGAGAGCAACATAGCCAACGGCTTTAAAGTCAGCATCATTCTTCTCTGCCTTAAACCCCACAACTGCGCCTGCTATCATTGCGCCTGCTGTCAAGCCAACCCATGCTGCTAATCCTGTTCGAACAAGGGGATTTTTAATCTGGTTGATTCTGTCAAACGCCATGATGCTTCGGTGATTGTCTGGATGAACAGTAGCTTAATCGGCCTTGATGAAAAACAGCTTAGGAACTGGCGGGAAAATCAAATACCCCAAAGAGAGGGGCAGTGGGCTCAACCTGCTGCCCCTCTCTGGGGTTTGATGTTCTCGCTAATCCCATAACTCTAAGATTCCAGTGAAAAAGCCTGATGACTCAGGCAATCCCTAACATCCGCTTTAGACATTAAGTTTGCAAGATAGCCATCAGGCTTTTAAGGATATTGAGAACTGTTGTGAATATCTACCTACAACAGTTGATGATCCGACAGTCGAGATCCTTCGCTAAAAATCAAGACTGCTAAGAAGAATTACTGGTTACCCAGACCTTCTTTGAACTCTTCAGAATGTCTGTCAGACAATCCCTTGTTGCCCAGACCTGCTTCGAATTCCTCAGCATGGCGACCCGACAATCCCTTATTGCCCAGACCTGCCTCAAATTCTTCAGCATGGCGACCGCTCAAGCCACCAGCAACACCTTCGAGTTGATCATCAGAAAGTTCGCCTTCAGTTTGTGGATTCTTGATATCTTCGCTCATGAAACTCCTCCATGGAAGCTATAGATTGACTTAGTTTTTCGTGATCATGACCAGCATAGGCCAGAGACATAAGGACAAGATGAAAATGGGATTAAGACTGTCAGTGTGACGAATGTTCAACTTAACAACTATCCCTTATCATCAAACCCAAACACATATTCCGTCATCTGCGCTAAAAAACCTGAACTCTTAATGTTGAATCAAGAGTTTTAGCCAAGATGACGACTTCTGCAGTTTCTGAGCCATTACTAAAAACAAACCTGAGTCTGCATATCAAATGTTCGAATTATCCTTCGAATGTTTGACCGACTTGATCGGGATCAGACTCAACACCCTTGTTACCAAGACCATCTTTGAACTCCTCAGCATGACGACCTGACAACCCTTTGTTACCAAGCCCAGCTTCGAACTCTTCTGCATGGCGATCGCTCAGACCACCTGCAACACCTTCAAGTTGTTCATCCGACAATTCGCCTTGGGTTTTCTTTGTATCTTCACTCATGGGTTAATCTCCTTAAAAGTAGAAGTAGATGTGGGTGACGTCGGTCAGTGTTGACTTCCGTCGATGTTTATAGTCTATGGAGCGATGATGAATGTGCTCGAAGTCTTAGATAAGAACTGGCTACAGGTATGTTCAGCCAGAACTCAGTTCAACCTCAACATACCCTAACGGTTTTTCTTAGCGATAGAGCATGACACAGTCGCATTTATTGTATGGATGTTGTCGGTGTTGTGAAGTAATCACGGTTTCAAAAGGCTTGCTTTGAAAGAGTCGTTTTGTTGGCTACTTGACGAGTCTTGGATATTCATTGAGTTCTGCGGGTTGTTACAGATTGTTCTAAATGCTTGTGATGGGCTTAACATCAACCAGAGCATTTCTCATCGTCTCCAGACAATAAGGCAATGTTCACAAATTAGGACAAAATGTAAAAATTCGACTGACAAAACTTGTGTTTAGAAACCTATCCAAAAACCAAGTTAAATTAAGTTAGGTTGTGAACCATAAAGGGGAGGGCAGACCTGTCTGCCCTCCCCTTTATGGTTGATTCTCTCGAGAGAACCCAAAGAGAGTCCAATCTAGCAAAAATCTAGAAAAACTATGATGAGTGCCTGAAGTCTCGAGGTCCGGTATACCCCGACAAATCAGCCAATTCGCCTAAGGGGCGAGCACCAGAATATAGCTCTCCGTTGATCTCCCAGGTAGGGAATCCTTGAATACCTTTCTGTCGGCAAAGCTGAGGCTGGGCATTCTGACCATCTTCTGCACACTCAACCGTGTCAATGTATTCAAATGCTTCGCGTCCAAACAACTCGCGCTGCTGCTGACAATGCGGACACCAGTAAGCACTATATTTTGTTGCTCCAATATCTTGAAGGTGCTGAGCGAGAGCAATTTCAGATGGCCCAGATTCATTCTGAATGGGGGGAGGCGCGACACCCGTCACCGTTTCAGATGGAACCTCGGCTCGACTCACGCTGGAATAAAGACCCACGACACCCACAAGAGTGACGAACACCACAAGAATGCCTGTGAATGCAATTTGTCCAACATCTTCCCAGTGGCGACCAATGAGGGCCATGACAAACAGTGCAAGACTAAGGATCGCGGATGTTGCACAGTACGGGCAGAATGCCTTGATCTCAAAAATGAGGAGATACACCAAATAGGTGCTGAACACGGCCATCGCGCAGCCACCCATAAATAAGAAAAGCCAACTTGTGTCCTCTAGTTGCGATCGCAACAACTTGTTCGTCTCTGGTTTAACCGCCAATGGACCTAGGGCAAAAATTGCCATTGCGGCATATCCCAACATTCCAAACATCGCCAGAGGGAGCCCAAATACTTTGGCATAGGGACTGGCAAGCACCACATTGCATCCGCTTGTAGGACAGGCAGCTTCTCCTCCTGTGAACTCAATGACAGTGAGGTAAGCCGTCAGGAGTGCTCCAACAATGGCGATCGCCCCAATAATGATGCGAGAGTGGCGTTGAATCCAAGGAGTAGATTGACGTCTGCGTACCATAGAGATTGACCTAATGAATAATGGATAAACCAGAATGTGTTCAGAACAACCTGACTAAAAAACTTGAACAGATAGAGGAGCCTTATTAATCATTCCCTATTGTGCCGAATTTTCCGAAGACCAACTTCAATGAAATCATGCTCCCCTGCAAAAGAATTGCGCCAGGGTCAAAATTTTGCCGGATTGCCATGAACGGCTGGGAGCGATTTCTTTAGAAGCGAACCGTAGAAGCGCATGCTAGAAACGCATTCCTAAGAGCGGATTTTGTCTCTTTGACGCTCCGTATAGTTCGTTGGTTCGATCGTCGATACCTTTCGATCGGCCTTGCTTGACAGCGAAACACTGCGACGCATGGCTTCGACAAATTGACTCACTCGAATGGGGTCGATGGGTTCCTCAATGCGTCCATGTCGCTTAAGAGAACTAGACACAATCACACCATCGGCTGCCTGCATGAGTTGAGGAATATTTTCCCAAGTTGCACCACTTCCGATAAAGACAGGGGTGCTACCCGCCGCAGACCTGGCTAACTCCAGGTCTTCAAGACTGGGCGGACTTCCTGTTGCCCATCCCGAGAGAATCACGCCATCCGCCAGCCCTCGATCAATGGTTTCGTGGACTGCTGTGGTTAAATTTGGAGAACCGAGCGGACGGGCATGTTTGACCAACACATCAGCCAAAATTTTGACGTCACTGCCGAGTTCTCGACGATACCGAAGAAGCTGATGAGCATTTCCCTCAATCACGCCCTGATCGGTCGCCATCGCTCCAGTGAGAACATTGACACGAATAAACTGGGCTTTCACACAGCTGGCGATCGCCATCGCACTCAGCGCATCATTACGCAACACATTGATCCCAATGGGCAGGGTAATCAAATTCATCAGGCGCTGAATAATCAGGCTCATCGCACTAACCACCGAAGGATCAACCCGATCCTTTGCAAACGGTGCATCAAAGAAATTCTCGACAATGATCCCATCGACGCCTCCAGAAGCCAGCGCCGTTGCTTCTTGCTCAGCACGACCCATGACCGCTGCCAGGCTTCCTCCCCACCTTGGAGATGTCGGCAACGGTTGCAAATGAACAACACCAATCACAGGATGATTCGTTTTAAATATCGCTTCTAAGTCCACGTTCACTCAAATACGGACGACACATATCTTTAAGAACATCACGCACGAATTGAAAACAATCGCCGAACAGTCATGACCCAACCCAATCATGACCTAACCCACGTCACTATTAAAAATACACTAGCAGTAACATGACACTGCTTTTGATTCTCCACTTTCCGTCTCGCGAACGCTGATGGGATTCTTATGTTCTACAAGAAGTCAAGATATCTAAAGCATGCAGGCCACTATCTAAATGTGCGGATCACTTCACCACCGTTGAGGTTTTGCGTTATATTAATAAAAGTTAACGCAGTGCTGTGCGCAACTGTCTCAGTTTGAAACGGTTTATGACCCGAGTCGCTAGGGTAATGATCTCTCTAATCCCTTCAGGTCGAAACCTCGTTGAGTTAAGGTCTTGTTTTGAATCAAGGTCTTGTTAGGTCAAAATTTTGGAGTCAGGTTGGTTGCGCACTGGGTGTTTCTTCGTTGAAGACGTCGCTGATAGCTCAAGCTGAGAACGCTCAAAACATTTTCCCAATTTGAGGTGTTAACATCAAGGTTTGCCAGTTCGTCGCCTACGCTGGCCTAATTGTCTTGGTCGGGATCTTGGTCTGGCGAAATGTTGTTCTCATCGCAGAGGGTTTGACTAGGGAATCAGTATGTCAACAAAGCCGACTGTAGCGTTTACTCACCTAGGGTGTGAGAAAAACAAAATAGACACGGAACATATGCTTGGGCTGCTTGTTCAGGCAGGCTATAGCGTTGATACAGATGAGGAATTGGCAGACGTTGTTGTCGTAAACACGTGTAGCTTTATCCAATCGGCTCGTGAAGAGTCTGTCCAAACGCTCGTTGAGCTTGCAGAGAGTGGCAAGAAGATTGTTATTGCTGGGTGCATGGCTCAACATTTCAAAGAAGAATTGCTCGAAGAGCTACCCGAAGCTGTTGCGCTTGTGGGAACTGGGAATTATCAAGATATTGCTGAGGTTCTGCATCGGGTTGAGCAGGGTGAACGAGTAACCGCCATTTCTGAGACTCCAACGTTTATTGCAGACGAAACCACTCCGCGATATCGAACAACTGCCGAGGGAACGGCCTATTTGAGAATTGCTGAAGGGTGCGACTATCGATGCGCATTTTGCATCATTCCCTTTTTGCGTGGGAACCAGCGATCCCGCTCGATTGAATCCATTGTTGCGGAGGCTCATCAACTCGCACGTGAAGGAGTTCAAGAGATTATTCTCATTTCTCAAATCTCGACCAATTACGGCGTTGATCTATACGGTGAGCCAAGACTGCATGAACTTTTGAGAGCACTGGGGGATGTGGATGTCCCTTGGATTCGTATCCACTACGCTTATCCCACAGGTTTGACCTCTGACGTCATTCAAGCCATTCAAGAAACGCCGAATGTGCTTCCATATTTAGATTTGCCGCTACAACATTCTCACCCCGATATTCTTAAAGCTATGCGGCGACCCTGGCAGGGGCAGGTCAATGATGCGGTCATTGAACGAGTTAAGGCGGCGATCCCCAATGCCGTTCTTCGCACAACGTTTATTGTTGGGTTTCCAGGAGAAGCAGACGAGCACTTCGAGCATCTCTATGCCTTTGTTCAGCGTCACGAATTTGACCATGTCGGTGTGTTCACCTTCTCACCCGAAGAGGGAACCCCTGCATATTCCATGGATGGTGCTGTTTCCCAATCGGTGATGGATGAGCGACGTGCGGCTCTTATGGAGGTGCAGCAACCGATTTCTCTCAAACGTAATCAGGCCAGCGTAGGAGAGGTTGTAGATGTTCTGATTGAACAAGAACGGCCTGAAACGGGTGAACTGATCGGCCGTTCATCACGTTTTTCACCCGATGTTGATGGGTTGGTTTACGTTCGGGGTCATGCCCGACTTGGGGCGATCGCCCCTGTGCTCATCAATCATGCCGATGTTTATGACCTGTATGGGCATATTGCTGATCGTCCGACTCAACTTCGAGGCGCGCTTCGTCGTGTCTCAGTTCATGCTTAGTAAGGAGACACGATGACACTGTCATTTAAAAGTATTGGTTTGTCTGAGAGCCGTATCAAGAGCCTGGAAAAGCTAGGTTTCTCGGCACCGACTGAAATTCAAGCCCAGGCCATTCCACATTTGCTCTCGGGAAGAGATGTGGTCGGTCAAGCGCAAACTGGAACGGGAAAAACGGCTGCTTTCTCGTTGCCTCTTTTAGAAAGAATTGATCCCAAGAATAAAGCTGTTCAAGCTCTGATTCTGACACCGACGCGAGAACTCGCGTTGCAGGTGTGTCAGGCAATGAAGAATTTTAATGATGACCGGCGTGTGTTTATCCTCTCGGTGTATGGCGGGCAGGCGATTGAGCGCCAAATCCAGAGCCTTAAGAAAGGGACGCAGATTGTCGTTGGAACGCCGGGTCGTGTCTTGGATTTGCTCAGTCGGGGAGACCTGAAGCTCAATTCTTTGGAACTGCTTGTTCTTGACGAAGCCGATGAGATGCTGAATATGGGCTTCATTCAGGATGTTGAAAAAATCCTGAGTCAGGCTCCAGCCGAGCGCCAAACGGCGTTCTTCTCAGCTACGATGGCTCCGCCAATTCGAGAACTGGCAGCTAAATTTCTTCGCTCTCCAGTGACCGTGACGGTGAAGCAGACCAAGGCAACCCCAAATCGGATTAATCAAGTGGCTTATGTCGTTCCCCGAGGGTGGTCAAAGGCTCGCGCCTTACAGCCCATCTTGGAACTTGAAGATCCCGAATCGGCCATCATTTTTGTGCGGACACGGCGCTCGGCTGCCGATCTCACGCGTCAGCTTCAAGCGGCAGGGCACAGCGTTGATGAATATCATGGGGATCTGACGCAGTCCCAGCGGGAGCGTTTGCTGCTGCGGTTTAGGCAGCGTCAAGTTCGATGGGTTGTTGCAACTGACATTGCTGCCCGTGGACTCCATGTGGAAGATCTGACCCATGTCATTAACTACGACTTACCGGACAGCACCGAAAATTATGTCCACCGCATTGGACGAACGGGACGAGCCGGAAAAGAGGGAATGGCCATTTCACTGGTTCATCCGCTAGACAAACCCAAACTTCGCGCGATTGAGCGGCACACCAAGCAAAGCTTGACCATTGGGAAAATACCGACTCGCGCTGAAATTGAGTCTCACCACTTACAGCGTTTTCAAGAACAAATTCGAGAGACGTTGGTCAGCGAGCGCATTGCATCGTTCTTGCCAATTGTCTCTCAATTGAGCGACGAGTATGAGCCTCATACTGTGGCAGCGGCGGCGTTGCAAATGGCCTACGATCACATTCGTCCGTCATGGATGCGTTCTGATCGCCACCAGAATGACGATGAGCAGTCATCTTCTCGTCCGCCCAAGCCTCGTGGCTCATCACGATCTAAGAATGCGCGTTCGTCGGTTAAGCCCTCCCGAAGAACGCGGAATGTAGGGTCGTAAGCAGGTTCCTAAGCTTTATAAAAGAGGATGGGGAAAGCCCGTCCTCTTTTCTTTTTTGGGTGTTGATGATTCGAGAAATAATTTTCGTAGGGGCTTTAAGTGGGGCGATCGCCATCAACCATCAGCATTCTGGAAATTTTGGAGCTTGGACTAAATGCAACTTTACGCTACTGGTAGGGGCAAGGCACTGCCTTGCCCCTACTTCTACTACATATGGCGTTTGA
>JAYKJC010000389.1:0-4087 GCA_035285885.1 Leptolyngbyaceae cyanobacterium
TTTCGTATTCACGTTATTGTGGGCACTGTGGCGATCGCCCTCAGCATTTATTTACAGCTTTCAGCGGTTGAGATTGCCATTATGGGGTTGACCATTGGCGCAGTGTTGACGATGGAGTTGATCAACACCGCACTGGAGTCGGTCGTTGATCTCACCGTTCAGCAGACTTATCACGAACTCGCTAAAATTGCGAAAGATTGTGCAGCTGGGGCAGTTTTGGTTTCTGCGGTTGTTTCGATTCTGGTTGCCTCTGTGTTGCTGGTGCCCCCCCTGTTGGACAAAGCACACATTGTGCTGCCCTATGGCCTAGGATGATGCAATGATGCGATGAGAGGCAAGACGACACTAGCCATCAATCCATCCATCAGACACCAAATCAGGTATCTAATCACCAGGCATCACGTTACCAGGCTCACGTTACCAGGCATCTTTCAAGGGATATTTTTATGATTCTTGTTATTGATAATTACGACAGTTTTACGTACAACCTGGTGCAGTATCTGGGTGAGCTGGGGCATGAAATGGCGATCGCCAGCGACATTCAGGTGTATCGCAATGACAAGATCAGTATCAAAGACATTCAGCGTCTGGAACCAGACGGGATTGTTATATCGCCAGGTCCCGGACGCCCAGAAGATGCAGGCATTTCAATGGAGTTGATTCGGGTATTGGGGCCAAGCATTCCAATTTTGGGCGTGTGCCTGGGTCATCAGTGCATTGGGCAGGTCTATGGCGGCAAGATTGTATCTGCTCCAGAACTCATGCACGGAAAAACATCGCCTGTTTATCATTCAAACGTAGGGGTGTTTGAAGGGCTAGAGCAGCCTTTTACCGCGACTCGATACCACAGCCTGGTGATTGAGCGAGAAACCTGTCCAGACGCTTTAGAAATCACAGCGTGGGTAGAAGATTCAACCATCATGGGGGTTCAGCACAAAGATATTCCCCATGTTCAGGGAGTCCAGTTCCATCCTGAAAGTATTCTGACGTCCTCAGGGAAGCAATTGTTAAGGAATTTTCTCGCGTCTATTCCTAGACGTGCCGTCCTTAACGCGTAGTCAGTGTCCATACGGCTAAGCCCGTGCATGAACCTTCTGTACTGCTCGGATGTGCCCTTACAGCGAAAGCCTCATTTCTATGTGAGGAATCCCAGCTTCTTCAAAAGTGTCGCCCCGTTGCTGAAACCCAAGCTTGTCGTAGAAGGCGCGAGCATGGGATTGGGCGTTGATTTTAATTTCAGGAATCCCCTGGTTCCGAATGTGGGCGATCGCCACGTCCATGAGCTGACGACCAATCCCTAGCCCTCGATGGTCTGACAGAACGGCAACCCGCTCGATTTTTGCGAGGCGATCGCTTAAATAACGAATTCGTGCAGTTCCTACAGGTTTATGATTGAAGCGGGCGATCAAGTGCGTCGCCGCATCATCCTCTCCATCAAACTCTAATTCAGGAGCCACCTGTTGTTCACACTGAAAGACCTGATAGCGAACGGCTTGAATTGCAGTGATGCATTCGGCATACGAAACAACAGAAACGACCAACTCGTGATTCGACGTAGTCATGGAAGTGATAGGCATTGCTTGGCAACTCATCATAGCGGATGCAAAATGATGGCTGGAGTGTCACACTGAACTGTGGAGAATCTTAAGAATCATGCACTCTGGCGTTAAGCCATGTAAAGTAATAATGTGTTTTATTGAACGCTATCTCTGATACAGAAATCTTTGACTAAAGAACTTTTGAATGAGAGTCCTGTGACTTTAGATGCAATCATGCAAGCGATCGCCCTCGCTATCCTGGCAACATTGCTGGGGATCTTGGCGTATTTAGTTGGGCTGTATCATTTTCAGTATTCTGACCCCTACATTCGAAATGTGCTTGCACTTGACGCAGATATTGAGCATGGGCAGGCCATTTTTCAGATGAACTGTGCAAGCTGTCATGGGATCTACGGCGATGGTCTGGTAGGACCAAGTTTGCACCATGTGGCTGACCGAAAGTCAGAAGTGGCTCTGATTCGTCAGGTGACAAGCGGACAAACGCCTCCAATGCCTCAGTTTCAGCCTGAACCGCAAACAATGGCCGATTTACTGGGCTACATGAAGACTCTATAGGCAATTAAGTGCTGCTTGATTAGACATCAAATTACGTGTGGGAGCCACTCATCATTCGACTCCTACACGCAAATTGATTTAAAAAATCTGCAATCCCGGAAATTGAGCCCTAGACGGTTCGGGTAAATAACTTAATTTTGAAGCTAATTGAAGATCGAAGCGGGTGAGAGGGGCGATCGCCCCCCACATTCAATTCACATCTCTAAACAAGGCTCTCAGATTAGCGACCTTGCAAACTTGGGACGATGGGTTCTTCTACGGCTCGACGATATTGCTCAACGTCGGGAGTAAAGTCGATGGGCAACACGCCGACCACATTTTCGTGAGGACGAGGGATGATCACCCAGGTTTCGAGCGCTCCGCCGGGGGTATTTTTAGCTGCTTCAACCCCTGCGGCCATGGCGGCTTTGACTTCTGAAACGTCGCCGCGAATATTAATGCAGAATCGAGCACTTCCAGCCCGGATGTAGTTAACCAGCGTGACACGACCTGCCTTTACCATGGCATCTGCTGCCGCCAACACGGGGGGAAACCCTTTCGTTTCTAGTGAACCAACTGCCTCAGGCATTCTACAACTCCTAAACAATAGATATCAGTCAATGGATAACCAACGTATCGTTCTCTGTCTTATTGTACGAGCCCCTGTAACGTCAGACTCTTACTTTCATCAATAATTGTTCATAACAAATTGTCATCAAATTGATGAGATTTATGAATCAGTTCAAAAGACTGCTCACAAAACCTATCTTGCCCTCATCCCCTATTGTTCTCTCACCGTGTGAAGGATGAGCTTAAATTAAACTCTAAAGATTTCAGATTCTTCGGTGTAATTAATCGGAAGTACGGTTTCAATATTTTCTGGTGGATTGGGGACGATGTAGTATGTGGTAACTCGGCCTTCTTCGGGCATTGCATTGCCTGCGAGGATGCCCGCTTCAACGGCACGTTTGACCTCAGACACGGGGCCGCGAACTGCAACAAACTGTCGCCCACTTTCCGAACGATCCTGAACCACGATAGTGACACGCCCTGCTTTTACCATTGCATCCGCAGCGGCTAATACAGTTGGAAATCCCTGTGTTTCGATAACTCCAACAGCAATTGGCATAATTTAGACGCTCTAGAACTAAATAAGAACAATCATACACATGTTGAGAGGGGTTGTGTCTGTGCGCACGTTCATATTGCATCCAAAATTTTTGTTTGGTATCGAAACTTCAGAATTTGGTTGGGGTAGAGGGATTGGCAATCGTGCTGCACACAACCGTAATTTTAATCAACGCGCATAGCGCTATAGTAATTGGACAATTGTTCCATTGAACATTCCATCAAAAAATCCATCGAAAATTTGTTCCGCTGAGAAGGGGTGTGATGAAAGGTACATTGCTTCGATTCCCGATACTGTCGGCAAGTCAGCAGGCGGGCTTGTCCCGGACATTTATGATTGCTGGGCTGGTGATTACGATTATTTTTGTGGCGATCGCCCTCACTGCACCTCTGCTTCAATCCTGGGGACTATTACAAGATCCGTTAGAATCCCTTGCCAACCCCATTCATCAGCCCCCTTCTGCTGACCACTGGTTTGGCACGACGCTGTTGGGATATGACGTTTTTTCTCGCACTTTGTTTGGTACGCAAGCGGCACTGAAAGTCGTCGTTCTGGCCACGGTTTTGAGCGTCACTGTTGGCGTTCCTCTGGGCATGGTCAGTGGCTATCTGGGCGGACGGTTGGATCGGGTGCTGGTCTTTTTGATGGACACGATTTATACACTGCCGGGACTGGTGTTGTCGATTACGTTGGCGTTTGTGGTGGGACGAGGGGTGCTGAATGCGGCGATCGCCCTTGCTATCGTCTACGTTCCCCAATATTTTCGAGTTCTGCGGAACCACACCGTCAGCGTAAAAACCGAGCTGTTTATCGAAGCAGCTCAGGCCATGGGAGCCTCAACATGGGTCGTGCTGTCGAGATACCT
>JAYKJC010000390.1:0-8522 GCA_035285885.1 Leptolyngbyaceae cyanobacterium
CGAACTCTATGGAGGTCAAGATGGCGCAACCATCACCAAAGCACTACTAACGGTTGGCTGTGAGCAGGTTTTGCTGATGATTTCGGCGTACTCTAATCCGGTCGAAACCCTTCACCACACCCTCGCGCAGGATTATCATGTTACAGACTTTATGGTGACACCGCTGCCCTTTGGGCGCTACAGATCTGAACCCAAGGTAAAAAACTGGATTGCCAGACTGCGATCGCAACAAAAAGCATTTTACTCTGCTAGCATCTATTTTCTAACTGGGGTGTTGTTTCAGAGGCGATCGCCCACCACCCGCGACATCTCTAGTGAACTCCTCAAAGTAATGACCCTGCTGTAGAAAACATCCCCTCCTAGAATTAGCATTCGCTAATTTTTACTTCACAGGATAGATGAAGAACTGAGGAGATGTCATTAATGTGGCTGACGTGGATAAGTTTCCTTATTCCCAGCGAAACGCTGGGAATGCCTGCGGGAGCCTCTGGCTCCCGTTCAAAATGGAGCCAGAGGCTCCCGCAGCGGTTCCCTGACTCTGGCAGGGAACCAGAAATTAGAGAACGCTAATTCCGATCTCGGAACTAGCTCAGCAAGAACCCGATTTAATTAAACCTGAACAAACTTATCCAATATGGTCTCCCTATGGTGCGGACGATGCGGCAGATACAATGTTAAAAGTGCTACAAGCTGCCAAAGCTCAAGACCATTCGTAACGCTGAGCGGTATCCATTTCGTGCAGGTGATCCAGCTTTAGGTGAAGCTAGTTTTCGCCCATATTTACTTTTTACTCTGCTTTACTAACAGAGTTTTACAGCGCTATGCGCGTTGGTTAAGTGCAGTTGTGTGGGGTGCAGCGCGCGCCACACAACTGTTTTTGTGCTTAACGCGATCGCAAATCGCTATAAAAAGCGCTGCACCAGAACGTATTGACATGGTCGGTTATGGCAAACAATCTCCTGATTGACTCAGTAATGAAACTAGAGCTGTGGCTAACATCGTGATACCTGCGGCCAGAAATAACCCTGTCAAACTGATATCCAACAGAACGCCAGAAATCGCTTGAGAGAAGGGATCAAGGGCGACTGCTGCGAACATGACCAGGCTCATCATGCGTCCTTGCATGGCGATCGCCGTTTCCTGTTGCAGCCAGGTGAGCGCCATTACGCCGACAATGCCGCCCCCGATTCCCATCAAGAGGATGATCGTTGCGGCAACCCAGGTTTGAAACACAAACCCAAGGGCAATCAGCCCTGTGCCCAACACACCCGCCAGGAGTATCAGCGGCAGATGAAGTCGTTTAATTGCGCCCAGTTGGCTGGCAACCCACACCCCTGCTAACGCCCCCACCCCATAAGCGGATTGCAGGTATCCAAAGGTGGTGGCATCGCCGTTTAACCGCAGGGTCACTAATTCGGCTACGCCCACTACAATCGGCCCCAAAATGGCGAAGTTAATCATCGCAATGAGCACCAGGCTGGTGCGGATGGCGGGGTGCTGACTGGCATAGTGCAACCCTTCCCAAATTCCGTTGGTGAGGGTAGGAGCTTCTAAAGGAGCCGTAATGATGGGCCGACGAATTCGCACCAGATAAATGCAGCTTGCGCCAATGGCAAATAGAACCGTGTTCAGGGCAAAGGCAGGGATTAAACCCAGGGTTCCGATCGCCACCCCGGCCAGGGTTGGCCCCACCACATTGCTGATCTGTTCGCTTCCCTGCATCCAGGCATTGGCTGGAGCCAGACGTGATTTTCGGACAATGCGGGGTAATAAAGCCAGCGTGGCTGGATAGAGAAAGGCTTCTGAGATGCCTGCCAGCCCTGAAAGGACGATGATGCTGTAAATATTGAAGGTGTTGGTCAGCAACAGCAGGGTCAAGGTACCCGTTAGTAGAGTATTGGCGGCGGTTGAAAGGGCCGCGACGGTGTTGGGCGGGAAGCGATCGCTCACCACACCCCCAACCAGCATCAAGGTCCCTCTTGGAATGGCGGCAGCCATTAACACCGTACCCAGGGCAAGCCCTGACCCCGTTTTTTGCAGAACCAACCAGGTCAGGGCGACAAACCAGAATTGAGCCGCGCAGTAAATGAACGTTTGTCCAAGCCAGAGCCAGCGAAAGTTAGCCTGCTTCATGTTTGCCTTCAGGGGGATACCTATTTATGATTCGGGTTGCTGTCCTTCAAAACCTGGTTTGATTTGGCGACAGCAACCCATCCACTTATCAATCGGTTCAAGTTTTGGTCAATGTTCAACGGCTAGGTGTGAGCCACGGGTTGAATATTCAATTCTGCCTGCCACTGGGTTAAAGGCTTTTCCCAGCCCTCTTCCCACTTCTGAGCAAAGAGGGGCCTAGCTGCTTTACCCATCTGAAATCCCTGGGCGATCGCCTCCAGCAACTGGGGCAACAGCTCTGGAGCCTTGAGAGTGGTAGAGATCAAACTATTCGCCACGAGCATGGTTGCTAGCGGGTAAGGAAACTGCGGCAAATGAAATGCCTGCAAGCCAATTTCACCAATTTCAGAGGTGTCAAATCCGGTGATGATATGCCAGAGATCATGGGTCTGGCTCAGCCGTAGCTCAACATACTCAGCATCGGTTTTCGCGGTCATGCCCGCATGGAGATTAGGATCGAACCCCATTTTCTTTATCTGAACAGCGTAGATGTAGCCCAAAGAGTCAGAGGGCAAGGTGAGTAAGGTATCCAGGTCGTGGGCCGGCGGAATGTGGCGATCGCGGATCAGTTCAGCACAAGCCGGATCTTGGATCAGGTGTTGAGCCACCCGATCGTAAGCGGGAGTGCCTAATAATCCATAGGTCAGTTCGCCGACCGTGTTCAGGCTATTGTCCCCCAATAGCATTGTGGTAAACGACTTCATGATCAGCAGCTTTGAGAGCACGGATTGAAACCCCCGAATAATGGGGTTTTGCGTCTGTTTGTGCCCATGGACGTTCACAGAAGCATTGGATGTAGAGGCATTGAGCAGTTGCATAGGAAATCACTCCAAACATTACACGGTGCCAATCTCAAACTATCGAACTCAAACCATCGAACTCAAACCATCGAACTCAAACCATCGAATTCAAATCATCGAACCCATTGAAAGGCTGCTACCAGAGCACATCATTGAGCAGCCCATAGATACGGACAAAATCAATGCGAGCGATCGCGCTAAAACAGCGAAGTTGCAGGCGCATTCGTTCTACCTCGGATGCACACAGAAGCTTGAACGGGGCGATCGCCAGCACGAGCCAGGGAGAACACTGATAGCGCAAAAACCGAAATCCCAGATAGCCGTATTGCAACAGGCAGCGAGACGGGGGGCTGTCTCTGCCTGCACCAGCGTTCCGAACAATCAGCAGGTTGTGGGACATAGATGACTCTCAGCCGTAAGTCGAGTTAGTATATGAGCAAAGCTCATGTTTTTAGAATATGAGCAACCCTCATGTTTGTCAAGAAAAATGTGAGAACTGCTCACGTATTCTCATTCCAAAGGTCAAGGAGGACATCTGTGTCTGAAAGCCCCGTAACCCCAAGCAGCATGCGCCGCAGGCCAAGACAGGCCCGCAGCCAAGAACGGGTTAACCGCATTCTGGATGTGGCAGAAGACTTGTTTGCCAACCAGGGCTACACCGCCACGACGACCAACGCGATCGCGACTCAAGCTCAGGTGTCGATCGGGTCGCTCTACCAGTTTTTCCCAGACAAAAGCGCAATCCTTCAGGCTCTGGCGCTCCGCTATGCGGAAATGCTGCACCAGGCGTTGGCTGCCATTGATGAGGCTGAAGCTGCCCCACTCTCCTTAGCTGATTACGTCAATCAGTTAATTGATGTCACCGATCGTTTTTTTACCGAGCATCCCAGCTACCATGCCATTTTTATGGAGGTGCAGGGAACAGTTCGCGAACTGGAAGAAATCGATGAGGCCGCCGATGCCATCTTGATTCAAGATTTAGCTGATTCCCTAGCGAGACGGGATACCACATTAGACTCAGCGGATTGTGAGGCGATCGCCTTTGTGCTGGTCAAGGCGATCGGCACCTTGCTATGGCTATCCCTTAGTCAGGAAACAACGTTTCGACAGCGACTGGTGACAGAAACGAAACGACTCACTCTGAACTATTTGCAAAGCTACTTCCCGCCTGATCTGAAAGCACCTGAGAAAACAAATTCGGCGGGCGGTTGAAAGTAGCGGTTGAAAGTGTAGTGGACGGTTGAAAGCCATTAGCGCTGAGTTCGCGGGAATCTGCCGCCGCTGATTTGCACCGTTAGGCATTAAAGGCAGATAAATCGAGGGCGTCGAATGGCTGGAAGAAAGCCACCAGGCGTTCCTTTACGATCGCCACTCCTCCACTCACGTTGGACTCGATGTTAAGGGGAATCACGGGATCATGGAGCGATAAGCGCAACAAAAACCAACCCTCTTCTTCCGGGGATTGGCAGGAAACGCGAACGCCCTCATAGTTGTTGGGGACGATCGCCCAATGCTCTTGCTGGTCTGCAAACACTTTGAGCTGCTCAATCACCTGATTGCCGTAGCTCTGAAAATCATCGGCGGTGATTTTGATGCGGATTTCTTCGCTTTCGTCAGGCTCTTTTAGCGTGGCAATTAAGTCAGAGAGCGATTGCCCCTGTAGCTTAGACTTCGCCAACTCAACCACCAACTTGCTGACCAAATAGGCTCCATCATCCAGGAAATAGTTCTCCTTCATGGCTCCGTGACCTGAGGTTTCGATCGCCAGCCACGATTCCTGGCCTTCCTCATTTAGCCGAATGGCCTCGGTAATCACATTCTTATACCCACGCTTAAAGCGATGGTGTGTGCCCTTAAGGTCTTGCTCGATGAACTGCGTCAGACCGTCAGAGGTAATGGAGTCGGTCACCACAGTGGAGCCGGGATGTTCTCGGAGTACGATAGCTGAGATGAGCGCAATGAGGCGGTTGCGGTTGAGTTCTCTGCCGTCCGCATCCACGGCGGCACCCCGATCCACGTCCGTGTCAAAAATAATGCCGAAATCCGGTGTGTGTTCTCGAACGGCCTGACAAATTGAGGCCATGGCCTCGTTGTTCTCAGGGTTGGGCACGTGGTTGGGAAACGTGCCATCGGGGTCAAGGAACTGACTGCCTGCGGTGTTGGCTCCAAGGGGCTCCAGAACCTTCGTGGCGTAGAATCCTCCGGCTCCGTTGCCTGCATCCACAAGAATATGGAGTCCGGTGAGCGGCTGGTCGTAGTGGGTGGGATGATTGACGCCCCGGCGAATCATGGTGACCAGCGTGTTGGCATACACCGAGATAAAGTCATACTCGGTGATCGTGCCGGGAGTCGCAGCGGTTTGGAAGTCGCCCGCCTCCGCCAGCGTGAGAATTTGAGAAATGTCGGGTTTGCCGAGTCCGCCCTCTGCTGTGAAAAACTACAGCCCATTCCGGTTGAAGGGGAGATGGCTGGCGGTCATCATGATGGCTCCGTCGCAGCTCAACTCTGGGCTGACCGTACTCATAAACATGGCAGGGGTGGAGGCCATGGCGACATTGTAGACGTTGACGCCAAGGGTGGTCATTCCTTCTGCGACAGCGGTCATGAGTTCAGGCCCAGACAATCGACTGTCGCGACCAATGGCAACGGTCAGGTCGGAGAGTGGTTTCTTCAGAGTTTCTCCCAGCCAGGTGGCGAAGGCTTTCCCGAGGGTGTGGGCGATCGCCGGAGTCAGGTTCACGGCTTCTCCAGGGACGCCCTCCATCGCCACGCCTCGGATGTCTGAACCGTTTTGGAGTTTTTTCCAGTCAATCTGTTCGCGATTGTGAGGGTCAGTGCTTGCAGCGGCAATCATATCTATCGAACTCCTGAAGGTGTACTCCCAAATTTTTCGTCCTCAGCCTAGCCCACGCTTTTGGATTTTGGACGAGACTTTAGGCTTTCTCTAGGGAGCGTCTGAATCCTATGGATTGATTGTAATTTTGTGTAAATGCGGGCAGAATGCCCACATTTACACGAGAATCTGATCTCTCTGATAACACTGTGACGGAATGGGGAAGGCACCCTACACTAGAGGGGAATTTTTGTTAGTCGTTTATTATCAAACCCCGTGACCTTCCCTTCCTCTACTCAGTCTTCAACGCAATCTTCTGCACAAACGCCTGTAGAAACGTCTGCACTCACGTCTGACGCTATGGGCACCGCATCCCTTGACGAAGCGGCGGTTACCCAGAGCCGCAAGGCGGATCATATTCGCATCTGTCTGGATGAGGATGTGCAGTTTCGTCAGACTTCTACTGGATTTGAGCGCTATCGCTTTACCCACTGCTGTTTGCCGGAGCTGAACTGGGATGATATTCAGCTTGCTACGACATTTCTCGACAAGTCCTTGCGATCGCCCCTGCTGATTTCTTCGATGACGGGAGGAACGGAACAAGCTCGACAAATCAACTATCGGCTGGCGGCGGCGGCGCAACAGTATGGTATTGCGATGGGGGTGGGGTCTCAGCGAGTGGCGGTGGAGAATCCTGATGTGGTGTCTACGTTTGATGTGCGGGCGATCGCCCCTGATATTTTGCTCTTGGCGAACCTGGGTGCGGTGCAGCTCAACTACAGTTACGGTCTTGACGAATGCAAAAAAGCTGTGGACTGGCTTCAGGCCGATGCCCTGGTGCTGCACATCAACCCGCTCCAGGAATGTGTGCAGTCCAGAGGAGACACCAACTTTCGGGGACTGTTCGACAAAATTGAGACCCTGTGCAGCCAGATTTCTGTGCCTGTGATTGCGAAAGAAGTCGGGAATGGCATTTCTGGAGCCATGGCAAAACGTCTGTTAGAGGTGGGGATCAGCGCCATTGATGTGGCGGGTGCGGGGGGCACCTCCTGGGCGAAGGTTGAGGGGGAGCGGGCAGAAGATTCGATACAGCGGCGATTGGGGCAAACTTTTGGCAATTGGGGCATTCCCACGGCGGACTGCATTCAGCAAACCCGGCAGGTGTCTGCTGAGGTGCCGCTGATTGCCTCGGGGGGGCTGCGCAATGGGCTGGATGCGGCGGTGGCGATCGCCCTGGGCGCTGATCTGGCGGGGATGGCCTATCCGTTTCTCAAAGCCGCATCGGAGTCAGAGGAAGCGGTTCATGGGCTGGTGGAGGTGCTACTGGCAGAACTGACGACGGTGCTGTTTTGTACGGGGAGTGAAACCCTTGAGGATCTCAGACGCCGAGATGTGTTGCAAAACGTTCATTAGCGATCGCCAAAATTTGGGCAAATCTGGGAATTTCCCAAAGACTGAGTATCTTCAGCATTAAATCTGATACAGATGAAAGACTAGTGCAGTGTCACAGTTAGGAGTTAGGGCAAATCCCTGCGTACTTGTTTAGCGAGGCGGTGTGATCCCACGCTGTCGCTGCCCCCTTAAAAAGGGGGCTCACAAGGGTGCTGGCTCGAAGTCCCCCTTTTCAAGGGGGATTTAGGGGGATCGGACGAAGATTTCGCTAAACACATAGGCAGGGATTTACCCTAACTCCTTAAGTTGACAGACCACTAGCATCATTCGTGACTGAACGAGGAGAACGCGCTGTTGTCTCACGCTGATTCATTATCTAATCACCCCATCTCTCCACCTTCATCATCGAACGCCGACTATTTCTTAGGCTTTTATCGCTTTCCGACCCTCCACAATGACAGGATTGTGTTTACTGCAGAGGGGGATCTGTGGTCGGTTGGGCTGAATGGAGGACTGGCTCGCCGCCTCACCACTCACCACGGAGTCGAGCTGCATGCGGCCATTTCTCCTGATGGTCAGCGCATTGCATTCTCAGCAGAGTATGAAGGAACCCTGGATGTCTACTCCATGCCCTTTACAGGAGGCTTGCCGTCCCGGCATACCCACGATGGAGAAGGCAATTGCGTCGTGGGCTGGACGCCCGATGGCAAGATTCTGTACTGCACCTCTCACTACTCAACGCTGCCCAATGCGCAGCTTGCAACGATTCATCCCGATACGGGTGAGGTTCAGGTACTACCGCTCCATCAAGCCAGTGACGGCTGTTTGACGCCCGATGGTGATACCCTTTTCTTTACCCGACTGGCCTTTCAGGGCAGCCACACCAAGCGCTATCAGGGAGGAACCGCTCAGAATATTTGGAAATATGTGTTTGGGCAACCGGAAGCGGTTTCGCTTACCTCCGATTATCCCGGCACGAGTAAAGCTCCCATGTGGTGGAATGGGCAGGTCTACTTTGCGAGCGATCGCGACGGCACCATGAATCTCTGGTCGATGGATGCGGACGGAGGGCACCTGGTTCAGCACACGTTCCACAAAGGGTGGGATGTGCAGTCGCCCGCGCTTCATAACGGACGCATTGTGTATCAGCTTGGAGCCGACCTCCATGTCTACACCATTGATACTGCGACACATCAGCAGCTTGATATCTTTCTCACCTCTGACTTTGAGCAGGCGCGAGAACGGTGGGTCAAAGAGCCTATGGAATTTCTCACCTCGGCTCATTTGTCGCCCAAGGGCGATCGCCTTGCCCTGACGGCACGGGG
>JAYKJC010000391.1:0-2652 GCA_035285885.1 Leptolyngbyaceae cyanobacterium
GAACCGTTGCGGGAGCCTCTGGCTCCAATTTGAACGGGAGCCAGAGGCTCTCGCGGGCATTCCCAGCGAGACGCTGGGAACAAGGAATACGCTAAACAAGTACTCGCCTGTGGCGACCGTTTTGCCCACTGAACGTCCATACTGAGAATTGCTGGGTTTGGATTGTGGGTTGACAGACTTACCCCTACTCGTAACTAAACGATTTATTGGGATATTCAGGCGGGGGCGGCACCGTTACTGGATTTTGACGAATTTGCTCTTGCAGATAAGAAATCGCATAGTCGAGCTGTGCGTCTTCGCCTTTGAACGTGCTGTGAGGTAAGTTATCCACCACGATATCGGGTTCAACGCCGTGCCCTTCGATCAGCCACTCGCCTTCTGGGCCATAGACACCAATTTCTGCGGCGGAGGCAATGCCCCGATCCACCAGCCAGGTATTGAACGATAGCCAAATCTCGCCGCCCCAGGTGCGTGTGCCAATAATCTTACCAAGTCCCAACCGCCGGAAGCCTTCGGTAAAGGCTTCGCCATCGGAGGCGGTATGTTCGTTGCAGAGTACCACCATGTGTCCTCGAAAGGCCCACTGCATATTCCAGAAAGGCTTGCCGACGCGGGGTTGCCAGAAAAACCAGGCTTTACGGAGGAGCTTTTCTAAAATCCAGCTATCGATATTTCCGCCTCGGTTGTGGCGCACGTCGATGATTAAGCCTTCTCGGTTGAAGATGGGGTAGTAGTTCTCGACCCATTCGGTGAAGTTGTCGCGCCCCATGGCCCGGAGATGAACGTAGCCAAGCTTGCTTTCGCCCTGGGTTTCGACCCGCTCTCGACAGCGCAGTTCCCAGTCGGTATAGCGCAGGTCGGCAGCGTCCCAGGTAGACACAGGTTCTACAATCACCCAACGGCTATTCTCAGCATCTTTGGGCTTGACCTGAAGCAACACCTGCTGATCGGCCTGATTTTTGAGCAACGCAGCCGGGTCAGGAACAGTCAGAGGAGACACGCCATTTACCGATTCGATGACATCGCCAACCTGGAGTGCCACTTCGGGGCGGGTGAGAGGACCCGCTCGATCGGGATAATCGGGGTCATGCTGATAGAGATAGTCGATGCGATAGCCCGTATCCATCCGGCTGAGAACTGCGCCGAGGGAGGCAAGCCCCACTCGATCTTGGACTTTGCGGCGATCGCCCGCCACCACAAACGTATGCAACGCCGCCAGCTCACCCACCAGTTGGGCAATGAGATTGTTCAGCTCATCCCGGTCGGTGACTCGTTCGACCAAGGGCAGGTGTTTCTCCAGAAGCCCCGACCAGTCAACGCCGTGGAGATTGCGATCGTAGAAGTAATCGCGCTCTAGTCGCCACGCTTCGACCAGCATCTGCCGCCACTCATCTCGGGGGTAGACGGAAAATGCCCAGTTCGATAGGTCAACGCGCCGTTTTTCCAGTTCCTTGTCTTTGGGAGCCTCTTTGTCCGCATCAACCACATAGAAATCCTTGTCTTTGCGAATCAGGAGTTTGGTGCCGTCCATCGACAGCTCATAGGATCGAATCCCGTCCATCACCACCTTGGGCTCGATGGGATCATTCTTCAATTCAAGGAAATTCAAGGATTGCTTCTCGTCGGCATCAGCAACCGTATCTGTCCAGAAAATGCGGCTGTCAGTGATGGATAGGTTGCGATAGTTACTGGCCCCCAACGGGACTTCCATCACCCGCTGCTGCAACCCCTCCACATCCATAACGACGGTGACCGCCTCAAGATCGGGGATCTCTGGAGTATCGGTGCGAGTTGGGTCTTGTTCAGAAGACGGGTGTGCTTCGGCTTCTTTTTCTTCGGCCTCCTGCTGTTCTAGAAACGCCTGATGAAGCTCGTCTAAAGGCTGAAAGGGCGATCGCTCTCCTTTCACCAACGGAACATGATAGATCTTGGTGGTTTTGTCAAAGTAGGGTTCGGGCTGGCGTGGCCCCCACGGACTCATCACCAACGACTTAAAGTGCCGATCGGACAAAAAATAAATCCACTTGCCATCGGGACTCCACACCGGACTGTAGCTATCAACGCGATCGCTCGTCAGATTGAGGGTCGTTTCATTCGCAAGGGAATAGAGCCGGATTTGCGTAAACTGGTTCTCGCAGGGAGCCACATAGGCCAGCCACAGACTGTCCGGCGACCAGCTCCAGTCAAAGAAGCTTCCCCACGCCTCACTTTCAGCAATGCATCGACAGGTGCGACTTTCCATGTTCAACAGCCAGAGCCGCTGATCCTTATCTCCAAACACCACCCATTTCCCATCGGGGGACGGGGTTCCGGCATAGCGAAACACGGTGCCATCCTGGGTGAGTCCGGTGGGTTGGCCGATGCCGTTGACCGGAATCAGGCAAAACTCAAGTTCTTTCGTTTCATCCGTCAGGGCAAGAACGGTTTTGCCATCGGGCATGAACTTGGCGTTGCGGTAGCGAATATGACTGTCCCTGGTGGCGGAGACCAGTCTCCCCTGTTTGACCGGAGCAATGAAAACTCGACCCCGTGCCGTCAGGGCAAGGCGATCGCCCTTGGGCGACAAATGAGCCGAGGTGAGAAATTCCATAGGCTCTTTGACCCACCGTTCTCGCGCCTGCTCAAAGTCAGAGGTGAGAAAGATATCAAGCT
>JAYKJC010000392.1:0-6969 GCA_035285885.1 Leptolyngbyaceae cyanobacterium
TTATCCCATAAATCAAACCATTTGATGGGCGCACATCTATTCCCAGCAAATCACCCTCAATGCCTGTGACTGGAATGATGGTTGTCTCTCCCAAATTGTCTGAATCGAGTAAGACCAGGTTATTGTCATTTGTCAGGGCAGTGAAAAGTACCATAATGCTCCTTTTGACGTATTTACTCTTAAGGTTTTCAACGGTGTATCAATGCCTCAAACTTCCTATCTCGATAGCTTATGAACGTCGCGCCCCAAGTTTTCCGGTGTGTTATCCAATTGAGTGAAATAAGCGCTATGCGCGTTGGTTAGAACGATTGTTTAGAGCCCAGTGCGCCCGTATTTTTATGCTTAACGGGGGCTTCAAACTGCCACAATTTGTCATTGCAAAGCTGGCCCGCTCTTTCAGCAAGAGCGAGATTAAATGAAGCCACACGGCTTGTTTGGGCTATGAGTCAATCAACCGCAAGTAAGATAGGAATGGCTTTGATATTCGGTTACAAGCAAAAGATCGGGAATAACGCACCAAATTTGGAACGTGGATATTGGCAAGGGCCAAGTCTTTTCTTTCAACACCCTTAGTACGAAGACATCGCGAAAATGGTTTCACAACTCGCGAAATCATTTGAAGATCTTCAAAGAAGATCTTTGGTGAACAATCCTTGGCGTTTGATTAAGAGAGCTTTTCTCCTGTTGTCCCATCAAGCTTTATTTGCTCAGATCATCGATCAGTTCATCGATCAGCCCATCGATTAAATCAGCTCATCTACAGCGGTTTGCAACCGCGTTAAGCACAAAAACAGATGTGTGGGGCGCTGCGCGCCCCACACATCTGTACTTAACCAACGCGCATAGCGCTGTAATCGTTCGAATGACAGCTACAAAACAAAATATGCATTCTGATAGATGTCTGAATCCAAGATGCCTGAATCCAAACTAATGTGTTGACCGTACTATACATGTGAAGACTGGGAGTAGGATAGGGTGTGAAAGTTTTTGAATGCCCAGAGCCTATGAATTCTCAAGCGTCGAGCCATGATAGGCAGGGTGACCTGACAGACGAACAACTGTGGATGGCGATCGCCCAAGGTGACACCGAAGCTTTAGGGAAACTATATGATCGCCATGCCGGGCTCGTCTTTAGCATAGCGATCAAGGTGTTGGGTAATGCTGAAGAAGCTGAAGATCTAACTCAAGATATTTTCATTAAGCTCACAAGTCTCTCCTCATATGACCCCCAGCGTGGATCGTTGAGAACCTATCTTGCGATTTTGACCCGTTCTCGTGCAGTTGATCGGATTCGCTCGGCTCAGAGTGCTCAACGGGCAGCTCAACGGTTGCAGGGCGATCGCCTGGAGGCCAGCTCTGACTCGCCAATGAGTGACGTGATGCAGTTCGAACAAAGTCAAGAAGTTCAGGCGGCTGTTGCCCAGTTGCCTGACAGTCAACAACAGATTCTACAGATGGCGTACTACGAAGGCTTGACCCAGGCCAAAATTGCTGAACGGTTAGGAACTCCCTTAGGAACCATTAAAACAAGGGCACGTCGCGGATTAATCCGCCTGCGGCAGTTGTTAGAGAATCAGTTGGATAGTGGGAAGGATGAGGGATAGCGGTATGAATGAATCATCAATGCCTTCGAGTGAACGTCAACGTCTAATTGCAGGATATGTTCTCTATGATCTCACTCCCGATGAAGCCGCTACCCTTGAGGCGTGGGCGGCGGCAGATCCGGCGATCGCCCAGGAAATCGCGCACATGCAGCAGGCATTGGAACTAACCTATGCACCTCCAGAAGTCCAGCCTCCACCTCATCTGCGAGATGCTGTTCTAAATGCCCATCGACTAACCTTGTCAAGTACCGAATCTCGCCGAGATTCAGTTACAGAAACTCCTGTGTTCTTGCCAGGAACAGCTCCAGCTCACTCACCAATGGGCGATCGCCAGAACGACGCAGAACGGGCTCAGCGTCACGTCACAGCCCGTCGTCGATGGGGACGAGGCTTCGGTGCGGTGGCGGCGGCGTTGATTGTGGGGTTGGGAATTAGCAATGTAATCCTGTGGCGATCGCTACAGGAAACTCGTCTACAGCTTGCCCAAACTCAGGGCGCACCAACCCGTGCTGTCTCATTAACATCAACCGACGATGCAGGAGCAGAGGTAGGTTCAGCACAGGTAACGATAAAAATCGACGAAAAGAATCTCAGGGCGGTCTTAGGTACTCAAGATCTGCCTCCGTTGCCTGAGGGGCAAGTGTATGTGTTATGGACGGTGCTTCAGCCGGACGCGCCGTTTACAACCGACTCCAAAGATGCAATTCTCACCCAAGCCTTTACCGTTGACGAACAAGGCACCGTATCCACGGAGGTGCCGCTACCGAGCGTCTATCAAGACTTTCGGTGGATCAAGGCGTTGGCCATCACGATTGAATCTGCCGACGCACCCCAACGCCATGAATCCAGCCCTATCCTGATTGAAATGCTGTAGGTATTTGGCTGTTTTGAGATGAGTACATCTACGCAACTTTATCAACTTTCAGTTGACAATCAGCACATGAACTTCGGTACTCTCTATGACGCTGAGTCCCGTTTAAAAGATGAGAATAATATTAACTCCCTGGGGGACTTATTCGAGAGAGCGTAGCAATCTTGGGGGCAATGTTCGCGAAACTCTCTTGCAAAGAATACGTCCTTGCAGGCGGACGCCTGACCTTCTTGGGGGCTTGTAAGGTCAGGCTCTTTCTCTTTTTTCCAACTCAATATCTTTCTGCGGGTTAAGGTTTGAGCATGCTTCCCCCGCTGAGCGAGGGTTACTCCGTCTCTATCAATCAACCTCATCAAATAAATGATTTTCGAGGTAAGGCCGCACGCGCTCAAATTCTTCTGGAGAAAGAACGTTGGGCTGGCCATCTGGCCCCATTCGAGCAAAGAACAACAGCGGATCAAGAGGCGTGTAAATGGCGTACTCTTGCTCTTCGTGGAAGAAAGACGCTATCAATTGCAATTCTTCTGAACTCAACTCATCCCCGGAGTCATCCCCGATATCAAGGGTAATGACATCTTCCTCTTCGGGTTCGGGAATCTCTCCGGATACCGTCAGGGTCAGCGCTGTGTTTGACAAGACGAGGTTATGTTCAGCCAGCACGGCCTTTGCTGTCGAGAAAATCGTCTGAACGGTGTCATTGTCGATATCGACCAGAACCTCGTCGTCATCATCCTCTTCGTCGGGTTCCCAAGCCAGAATTTCAACAGGCGTATCGACTGGGAGCAATAATACATAGCTCACATCATCGACATCAACAGATCGCTCAACGAAACAAGGGAGCGATCGCCCATCTTCTTCTGTCAAAACCACGATGGGGAGTTCACCTTCAACCTGATTATCTAGGTCTTTTTTCATGCTTGCTTGGAAATAAATAAGGGGCAGGCACCATGTCACACTTCTCGCTCATCGGTTCATCGAAGAGAACTGGGGAACCTCAGTATGGACACTTCATAGCGTAAGACGCAACCTACGAGAAACGCCTTTTTGCTCCAAGAGTTCACACAAAAATTACCCAGCGGCTAACGTTAGCACTGTCGCTCTACGGGCCTAGATGTGTGAGTCGCCCTCCGCATCTGCGGGGCACCTCACGTTCGATGTCCAAACGCGAAAGCGCAGGACTGTAACGTAAATGACACCGAAACCGACAATTCGCGACGCAGACCCTATGCCTTTGCAAACGCATCTTACCAGGTTATCTTGCACTCTTGTGTAGGACATTTCCCCCTCGCCTAGAGTCCCTAATTGAGGTCATTACCTGACGGGTATCTGCTGTGTTCAAATATTCGTTACGCTGATGGGCTACCCATTCCTTTGGGAACGCTCGTCAAGCCACCGCTGCAAAATAATCGCGGCGGCTTTGCGATCAATCAATGCTTTATTGCGAGAAGGAGACTGCTGCTCGGCATGCATGAGCTCTTCCGCCTGAAGAGAGGTATAACGTTCATCAACGTACTCGACTGGAAGCTGAAGCGTTGAAGCCAAGCGGTTTGCAAATTTCTGGACGTGTTTCGCTTGATTGCCTATTTCTCCGCTCACCGTGTAGGGCAGCCCGACAACCAGGATCGTGACGCTTCGTTCATCAATCAGCTGTCGTAGCTGGGCGATGACTTGATTGTGCGATCGCCACTCAATTGTGACCAAACCTACGGCGAACAGCCCCAAACCATCGCAGCCTGCGACACCGATCCGTCGTCTTCCAATGTCCAGACCCAGTGCAGAGATCCGAGGTGTCATGGCATCTAAGAGAGAAACGTTTGAGTTTGACAGAACTCGCCAGGGAAAATCGAGCCTATTCTTGACCTGGAGAAGACTTGAACTCATCATCTTCCGTAGGCGAACATCGCCGAACGGAATCTAAGTCGATTGGCTCTGACGGTAAAGACGTCCAAGAAAACCGACCTGGAATTGGCTTTCGACTAGGCTTTAACCCCTGTAACACTTCTGCCAGTTGGAGTCCTTCTAGAGAAGCAGGTTTTGTTTCTCGCACCTTGTGCCAGACCGAACGAGACATCATCAACGTATGCTCCATCCGATCCGCTCCAATTTTCGACAGATATTCCTCTCGCTCAGGCTGGTAATCCGATGATGCGATTTGCAGCGACTGCGTCGGGTAGGCTCGCAGCAATCGTGCCATGTGAGCCAATAGCTTCGGATACAGATAGGTATAAGCGGGGTGAACAGTGAGCTGAGCACGATGCGGCGTGAGCTTGGTTTGCGAAATCTCTAAATAAAAGTAGCCAATTGCAGCTTTCCGCTGAGGCTCAAACACGTAAGCTTGCTGAATTTCTTGCCGTTGAACCAGGTGCCTAACAGCATCAACCGTAGAGGATGCCAGTCCTGCCTTGAAGTCAGACACGTGGCGATCAAATACTTGCCGGACTAACGGAGGCATGGACACCGTATCGAGCTGATGCAGCAAAGAGGCGTCTGCGTTATTGACAGAGCGAAGATTGTCCAAGCTGGGGTCATGTTCAGCGAGGGCCGATAATAAGTCAGGGGCAATCACCCAATAGGTGACCTGAGCAAGGGGCTGAAACCCGTTCTGACGATACAGCCCAATACCTGACTTATCGTTGATACTGACTTCAACCATCCAGGTTCGTGCTTCCCAGATATTGTCTAGACAATACCGGAGAAGATGCGACGCAACATCCGGGGCAAGCACGTTCGGAAAGAGCGTCTCTAAGCCGCTGTCAGACGCTACTGCTGCACTCGTTGACTGACCGTCTCCGACATGTGCCGCATGCCCTGAACCTCCATTGCCTCCATTTTGAAAACCTGTCAATTCTGAACTCGCCCCTGTGGTAATCCGCTCAATTCTCCATGTGCTGCGTGTGGAGTTACACGGGGTCACTTGGATAAACCCACAAAATTTCCCAGCGAGTTCTGCGACGTAGGCTGAGAAGAAATGCTGGAGCGGATTGGGGAACCAACTGAGGAGTTTGATCAGCGCATACCATTGCCGAATGTTCATCAAGTCGTGGGCGATTCGCGACAATGAATACCCACAACTTTGAGTCTCAAATGAACTGCCAGAGCGCTCAATGAGACTTTCAACATTTTCCAAATCACCATACTGACATGGACGAACAGTAATAGTTGCGCGCTCAGAAGTTAATGACATGCCTGAAGTCTTGAGACACCGAATGCTGGCCGATTTTCTTAAGCAGAGTCGTATATCGGAATAACGACAACATCGGCACGAAACTAGCACTCTACTCTCTACTCTAACGGAGTATTTCTGAAAGCAGTAGATTGGAGTGCAAAGATAAGCATTTATACGGATTTGCGATAGACGGAGGCTATCGCCCGATGGGTTTGGTTAGGATGCAGAACCCACAGGTTTTCGGGAGTTCTACGTACGCTTAATGGCCTCACGCAGATGCGCAAGGCTGTATTGCACGGGTTGCCCCGCATATCTAACGTAGCGGATTTCGAGCAATGCGACTGTGGCCGTTACACAAATTCGAGAATCTAAACTCAAGAACATAGCGATGCAGCAATTCTCATTTTGAAAGACTTCGCGCCCTATCGGCGCTCACTTGTATTGCTTCAGGGGGCAAAACGGTCGCCGCAAGCGACCGTTTTGCCCCCTGATTTTCATAATGAGAATTGCTGATAGCAATGACCGTGAATTGCATTCGCCATAAATTTAGAGTAGTATCCAATGCAAGAAACTTTTAAATTTTGTTAACTAAATGTCGCTCTCTGGCTGTGGTCAGTTCTTGAATTGCAGCTTTTGACTACAGCCATTGCAGGCTTCATCAGGTCTCAAAGATTCTGGAGCACGTGTATCTCACATCTTAAGCGGTTTATCCCTCAGTCAGCACATTGCATCAGCCCCACTCATCAATGCTGTCGAGGATTTTGCCGTGTAAACGTTCTTGAGAATGTCGATTTCTTCTAGGTTGATTTTTTATTGAGAATTCGGGAATGGTTGTTACCGGAGAGAGTCGTAATGAGTCTTATTGAGAAAATTGAGCGCAGTTGTCTGATTGGTCATCTCGTATCCATGGCCTTTGGTTTGGCGGGCTTACTTTTAGTGATGCCAAACCCTGGCTTCTTGGACTATCTTCCTGCGGGGCAGGTGATGTTTCGGTGGAGCCTGGCTGGAGGAGGTGTGGTTTACATTCTGTTGGGCACTGTGGCTGTTGCCCTTTACGCCTACCGGACTCTGGGGCTTCGAGCATTGCTTTCTTTTATGATTCCGGCGATCGCCATTTCACTGACGGCTGAACTTGTCGGCACGGGAACTGGATTTCCGTTTGGCGATTACAGCTATCTCAATGGATTGGGCTTTAAAGTCGCAGGACGCGTTCCATTCACCATTCCACTCTCCTGGTTCTACCTGGGATTGTCGTCCTATTTGCTTGCCCGAGTTGGGTTGGGAGCCAGTCCTGTCAGCCGTCATTCAATTGCTTCGAAAGGGACTCA
>JAYKJC010000393.1:0-3827 GCA_035285885.1 Leptolyngbyaceae cyanobacterium
GGTTGAGGGCTCTTTTTGCTTATTGCATTGATAAAGGAGCACACATGGCACAGAAAAAGCGAGAACCCTATCAGAAAAAACGACCGAAGAGTGGCCATCAATCAAAAGGCGGGGTAGCCGAAGATTACGACGAAGTGAAGAAATGTACTACTTTTGGCATCACTCCGACAGCAAAAAAAGGACTGAATCTATTAGCGAGGAAACACAATGTTTCTGTTAGTGAGTTTATCGAACAAATTGGTCGTGGAATTCTAATAGTTGCTTTAGAGAAGACAGCAGTCATCACTCAGAAAAATGGTTAAATACAGCTTCCCGACTACGGTCAATAAAGTAATAAACATAACGTCTAGGGTCTTATTAAAGACCTTCTTTTTAGACAGAGGTGTATCCTTTTATATTGATCGAATGCTCTTTATTAAGAGCTTTATTGAATATGGCTTATGGCTTTTGATGGGTTCTCCCTCTCAGCACTTATCGAAGCTGATATCCTGGAATACGGTATTCAGCTTGATCCGAATGTTTGCTTGGTTTACCTCTCTAATCTGGAACTGCCGAGTGGGTGTTATCGGTTTGGAGGAGAAGGGCACATAGCGCAGGTAACATCTGAACCGATTGGTGACAAAGAACCCATTCGTCAATTGTTAGATACTCCAGCAGAGTTGGGCAGAAGTTTTGCGATCGCCTGTCCGGGGGTATGGGGCTCTAATCGCCTTTCATACCGAGCACCGTTTCGAGATAAGGATACGGGTGAGTTGGGTTGGCCTGACAATCCGGTGGAAGCCTTGCTGACCCAACGTCCAAGCCCATTTCGGTTTCGACTTGGAAATCAACAGGATGAACAAAAACAAGACGTTCACAATCCGAGTCAGCCCAAACTATTGTCGAGGGGACGCTATGCCGTTCCGGCTGGCAGTGTCTATGTGCTAGACAAGCCTCTAGAACCCTGGCTCCAGTGGCCGAGTGGTAAACGGCATGAAGGGGGCTGGTTTCCATACGAAGGCTATTCGTTCAAACGCTGGGGCTGTTCCCTGGCCTTACCCCTTGAGCTTACCTCTTAGCGATTATCCTGATTGCGCGATTATCCCGATTGCCCATTAAGTAACCCCCTATTTAGAAAACTTGCTTATGTACAACACCGCTTTTGGCATTATTGAAACCCTGGCCCCTCTGCATGTGGGAGCCAGTGCTGGTGAGGAAACCGGAAATTTGAACCTGGTGTTTCGAGACCAGTTTACGCAGACTGGGATTGTGCCGGGTAGCTCGATTCGTGGTCGCTTTCGGGCAGATATGCGGAGTAAGCGTCAGGCTTGGCTAGAAAAAGAACTTGCTGAGCGTGGCGTGGAACTTCCGGATGCATTTGAATTTGAGCTTAATGCACTCGATGAGGACGGGAAACCTATTGTTGATAATGGGAAGCCGAAGAAAATTGATCGGCTGAAATGGTTAGAACAGCAGCCAGAAGCTAAACATCTATCTCCCGAAGACCTCATCAATGAACGTCGCTGGTATGGTCACGAGGCTGTAGACGGTCAATCTGATGGTGGGACGACGGAAGCCATCGTGAAGTTTGAGTATGCGTCGTTGCTATGGTTACCCGTGTTTTGTCCGGGACAGCCTGTGGTTTGGGTCAGCAGCCCTCGGCTTCTGGAGCGCTATAAGTTGATGAATCCAAAGATTCTCAACGATCCGAATCTACCGAATGAATGGAAAACGGGGACTGTGAAACCCTATACGGCGGCAAAATCCTTAGATGGCAAAACGATTCCCGGCACCGGAGAAAACTCGAATAGTAAGCTGCTGTTCTTCAACCTGGGCTATATCCAAATTCCAAATCTAGTAGAGGAAAAAGAGTTACAACCGTTTATTCCCAATGGCTGTCGCCTTAAACCCAAGAACCTGGTGATTGTTGATGATAACGATATTGCCATGATTCATGATATGGCGCTGTTTCGGCAGAGTCGGGTGAAGCTGGAGGATAGCCAAAAGAAAGTCGCTGGAGGTGCTTTCTTTAATGTGGAAGCACTGCCTGAAGGCAGTTACTTAGCGTTTCCCATTGCGCTCAAATTATCGGATTGGATGCCGTTTGGCACCGTAAAGGAAGACGATAAAACCGTGCGGAAGCTGACCCAGGAGCTATATTTTGGCGGACTGGAGTCGATTGGATTTGGCCATTGTCGTGTGACCTTGGGAGGGTTTGAGTCATGACCTGGAATACCTACAAGTTAGATGAAACTGCCCAGGATCTTGTGTTGACTGCGCTGGAGCGTTCAGCAGAGTCGCTTAACCAGTCCTATAAGATGCGGACAAATGTTTCGTTCGGATTAGAGCGATTTTGGGGCGAACATATTCGGCTGCTGGCGAAGAACCGATCCTCTGATGACTATCAAAAAGGACTGTATTGGCACGACACGTGGAAAGCTTTTCGAGAAACGATGAAAGAGGCTTACGTCTTTTTACCGGAGCCACTGATGAATGTGAATGACACAGAGGTCATCAAAACAGCAACAAAGCAATTTTGGGGAGAGGCGGCCATCAAGGTTGATAGTGCCGATGTGTATCTGACGCTGGAAGATCGGCGCATTGCTCAGGCTGTGTTGACTCAGCTGTGTGACTGTCTGGTGTGGTGGACTCAGCGCTATAAAGACCTGGGAGAAAAGCGCAGACAACCAATGGCGAAGGGAGCGAGTTCCTCTCCGCCAGTGAAAAAAATATGAGGACGCGAGTCCTTGTGCCCCGTCAGAAGTGGGTCGGCGATGGGTGCATCCCACTGTTGTCATCCTGAGCGGAATGGAGTGGAGCGAAGGATCTCAAGCCTTGCGCAAGATCAGGATTCTTCACTTCGCTTTCGCTACGTTCAGAATGACATTTGCAAAACTGGGATGTACTCTCGGCGATCGCCCTCTGACTCCTAAATCAAACTTCCTTACGTGAAAACCCTGGACACCCCAATGAAGGTTACTTATGACTCGAAGCCCTTTTAACTCTAAAAGCATCCCCATGATGTTTCGGGCGCAAGTTGATGGCCGTTGTCAGTTGCAACGCCTGATTCCAAAGGCTGATGAGCAAGATGCGGAGCGCTGGGCGGATGAATGGACTGAACGGACGTATCCGGAAGCACCGGAGTTCTCAGATGGAGTACGCACTCGCATTTATCAGTTGAGCTGGCGATTTGTGACGAATAGTGGGCAGGATGACGGCATCATTCGCCCGGTGATTGGAGCGAGGGGGTGGCCGTTTTATCCGGGCAGCAGTATGAAGGGGGTCTTTCGGCAAGCGTGCAACGATCATCCGAAATGCGATCGCTATTGTGGCAGTGCTGATAATTTATCTCCTGGCATTTTGCGGTTTCATGGGGGCTATCCGACGGATGATTCCTGGACAGAAGGACTGGTGGATATCGTTCATCCTCAGCAAGATCGACAGGTCAAAGAGGAGGGACGATCCGCTGCCTTTATTCAGATGTCGATTTACAAGCCTGAACTCAAGTTTGGGATTTCCAGCACGGTTCCGCTACCAGATGAGGAATGGGAGACCATTTGGCAGCTTTGGGAAAAGGCCATCGCCTTGGGGTTGGGCTGTCGCGTGAGTGCGGGGTATGGTCAACCCCAACATCAGTCTGGCGAGGTCATTTACTATACACGGCTCAAGGGCCAGGGGCAGTCCGCGAAGCTGATTAATGGCGAGGGAGAGTTTCGCCCCAATATTTTTCGGGCAGGGATTCGGGGCCATGCGTTGCGAATCTTTGGAGGGTTGACGGATGCTGACTCGGCAGAGGATCTGGTCGATACGCTATTTGGCGGCATTCGACGGGGCAACACAAAGGTGGG
>JAYKJC010000394.1:0-7146 GCA_035285885.1 Leptolyngbyaceae cyanobacterium
TAAAATAACGTTGTTCTCTCAATTTTGGAAGAAATTCCGCCTGCGCGTTCCCAATGCAACAGCCGATCAACCTTTGCTTCGATCAAGCTCTACTTAAAGATTGATGATCATTTCGTTCCATCATCCATAGTAGCAAGGAATACAAATTTTTTGTTATAAAACTTCATTGACTCAAAATTTAGTTTTTATAACTTTTTTTGATAATTATTAATCAGTACGCTCCCTGCATCGCTTGTGTTTCTTGGCTAGCGGAGGTTTTGGCGTTCTTGGCCAATTAGCTCTGTCAGGAGGTAGCGCATGGGGGCGATCGCCCTGCATGGACACCTGAAAAACTGGTTGAGTCCAATTCTGGAATGGCCAAAATATTTTTAGATTGGATGAGCAAGCACTGCAATCAATTCGGCTCAAAGGAGTTGTAGTGCTTTTGAGGTTGTTGGTTGATAGTTGGGGAAAGAAACCGTCATGATGAAGCACGCCTTTAAGGATTCGCAGCGTAGAAACTTACAGCACAGAGACTTACAACACAAACATCTACATTCATTCGTTTACTCGGCTGGACTATTGGCCGCTACAGTGGGTCTTGGCATCGCTTCACAGGCACCTTCTGCACAGGCATTGACGTTCGCTGCAAGCCATCCGTCCCATACAGCGTTTCTTAATCAGAATTCTCTTAATCAAAATTCTCTCCATCAGAATCTCGATCAGAACCTCACTATGGGAACAAAGCAAAGTGTTCCTGAGGACGCGTCTTCATCCCCTGACGCGCGACTGCCCGAATCCGCAAATCGGTTTATGTGCCAGTTCCAGAATGGTGCGTATACGGTGATGTATCAGCCGGAAAGTCAGCCCGGTACCTTCTATCCATGGGCTACTCCACAAGCCATGGGGGGTGGGTGGTCAGAAGACCGTCGATGTGCTGAAATTAGTCGGAGGCTAGAAGAGTATCGGCCTGATGGTTTGCAGGAATTGAGAACCAGTGTTGAAAACGGCTACGACATTGTGTGTGCCACGACCGAACTCAATCCCCGTTGTCGCATTGTGTTTACGGTGCCGCAGGGACAAGATCCAGTGATGACGCGCGATCGCGTCTTTGAGAATCTGGCTGTCGCCAATAGCCGACAAAGCACAGACGCTGTCAATACGTTCACAGGGCAGAATGGCTCTCGATTTTTAGATGCCCTGGGTCGGGAATTTGGCATTACCCTTCCATCATTGCCCGGTATTGACGCACCTTCTAGAAACACCTCCAGCAATGGCATTGATCTTCGTCCTTTCTTAGATCCCGCAGATGGCGGCACCGGAGCACAGATTCGATAGGGGCGATCGCCATGTCAGTCGTTTCGGCTGCTCGGGGCATGACTCCGGGCATGCCCCCCTTCGGGCATTAAAGCGATTTGCAATCGCTTTAAGCACAAAAACAAGTTGTGTGGGGCGCGTTGCGCCGCACACAACTGTATTTAACCAACGCGCATAGCACTATAAGAGTCTTCTAGACGAATCCTCCTTTATGGCACTGAAACGTGTTAATATCCCAGGTGCTTTCCTATCTTGACCTAGGGAATACGCCGAGACGCACATGCACATGCCTACACCTTTTCGACGAACGAAGATTGTTGCTACGATTGGGCCAGCTACAAGCCAACCGGATGTGTTGAGAGCGCTCATTGAGGCAGGTGCGAGTACGCTACGGCTCAACTTCTCTCATGGCACCCATGACGATCATCAGCGAAATATTCGGCTGATTCGGCAACTCTCATTTGAGCTGAATCGGCCTGTTGGCATCTTGCAGGATTTGCAAGGCCCGAAAATTCGTCTAGGGCGTTTTGAGAACGGCCCGATCACGCTGGCCAAGGACGATCTCTTTATTCTCACGAGTCGCACGGTGCCCGGAACTCAAGCCATTAGCTCTGTGACGTATGAACCGCTTGCAGATGAAGTTCCTGAAGGATCAACCATCCTGCTCGACGATGGTCGCGTTGAGATGCAGGTCGAGCGAGTCGATAAAGCTAACCGCGATCTGCATTGTCGAGTGGTTGTGGGTGGCCCTCTGTCCAACAACAAGGGCGTAAATTTCCCAGGCGTTTATCTTTCAATCAAAGCCCTGACAGACAAGGATCGCGAAGACCTCGTGTTTGGCCTTGGTCAGGGAGTCGATTGGGTTGCCCTTAGCTTTGTCCGCAATCCTCAAGACATTCTTGAGATTAAGGAACTGATCGCAGAGCGAGGCAAGGCCGTTCCTGTGATTGCAAAAATCGAAAAGCACGAAGCAATCGAACAAATGGAGGCCATTCTATCGCTGTGTGATGGAGTGATGGTGGCCCGAGGCGACTTGGGCGTGGAGCTACCTGCGGAAGAGGTGCCGATTCTTCAGAAAAGGCTGATCGCAACCTCCAATCGCTTGGGAATTCCCGTGATTACTGCAACACAGATGCTGGATAGCATGGCCCATAGTCCGCGCCCCACCCGAGCAGAAATTTCAGACGTTGCGAATGCCATCCTCGACGGGACGGATGCGGTGATGCTGTCGAACGAGACCGCTGTTGGCAAGTATCCTGTGCAGGCCGTTCAAACCATGGCCCAAATTGCGACCCGAATCGAGCGCGATCGCCTCTTCCAAAAATCCATTGACGAAACACCAGGACGCTCCATTCCCAACGCCATTAGCCAAGCCGTAGGGCGCATCTCAGAAAAGCTCGATGCTGCTGCCATCATGACGTTGACCAAAAGTGGAGCCACGGCTCGCAATGTTTCCAAGTTTCGCCCCAATCCTCCCATTCTGGCGGTGACTCCCCACATCGACGTAGCACGACAGCTTCAGCTTGTATGGGGTGTTCGGCCCTTACTTGTTCTCGACTTACCCTCGACAAGTCAAACCTTCCAAGCCGCGATCAACGTCGCGCAGGAGAAGCAACTCGTCAAAGAAGGCGATTTAGTGGTGATGACAGCGGGCACGTTGCAGGGCGTTTCTGGCTCAACGGACTTAATTAAGGTTGAAATTGTGACGACCGTGTTGGGACACGGGTCGGGTATTGGGCAAGGCACGGTCAGCGGCCCGGCTCATGTGCTGCGTGAAGGGGCGAATGCGAGTAACTTTACGCCTGGCGGCATCTTAGTCGCGTCGCGTACCGATGCCCACTGCGTTGAAGCCATCCGCAAAGCGGCTGGCATTGTTACCGAAGACGACAGTCCCACCAGTCACGCCGCTATCATTGGCCTCCGGTTAGGCGTCCCCGTGATCACAGGCGTGCAAAATGCAACGGCAATCATCCGTGATGGGGCAATCTTGACTCTCGATTTACAGCGGGGTCTTGTTTATTCTGGTGCGAAAAATTCGTTAGAAATAGATGCGATGCTGCCCGTTTAGAGGTTATCGTCATACGCTTTCGCGTTAGGACATTGGATGAGCCTGTTTCCCCCGTGGCGCGGGGGAAACAGGCTCAAGCCTAAACCCGTAGAGCTATAGCGAATTAAGAGAGGTCGGGGCGATCGCCCCTTTATCAAAAACAGCAAGGCTGTCCGCGATTATCCGATGCGATTACTCAGTGGCCGACGCAATCAGAGATGCATCTTTCACAAGCTGGGTGATTCGCTCAGCATTAATGGACTCGACAATGCTTAAGGGCAAAGGCTGACGACTCAGACTGCTGATATACGTAGGCGACAAGTACCGCTGATAGCTTTCATCGCCTCTGAGGTGCGTCTCTAGAAACGCCGTGCTGATGGTTTGCGTATACTGTTGAGCAAGCTCTGGGGAAGGGCCAACAATCGGCTCAGGCAGTGAGACATCTGCACCGGGAACGCTCGAAGGGCCAATGGTGGAAAAGTGGGTAGCCCCCCGCATGAGTACCAGATACTTACGGCTGACATTTAGCCACGAGAAAGGAAAAATCTGCTCGAATAACGTCGGCGCAACCACGTCAGCGCTAGAAGTCATGATCAAGGTCGGTACCTCGACTTGACTAAAGCCTTCACGACCAAATACCGTACTGCCAATTGGGTTGATGGCCATCACAGCCTTGATGCGATCATCCCTCAGGCTCAGCAGATCAGAAGCAATTTGCTCTTCAAGATTCAGCGATGCGGCACGACATTGCAGCAGCAGCGACAGATTTAAGGTGTCGTCCCGCCGATCATCATCATCACAATCAGCCGCGAGGCGGTCAAAATTAATGGCCGCACCGCCCAGACTCAGGGCCGTGTATCCGCCAAAGGATTGGCCAATGACAGCCACGTTTTCCGTATCCAGGCGATCGCCCAATGCGAGATCCCCCCCTACCCGTCGCTCTAACTCATCCAGCAGAAAGCGAATGTCTTCTGAACGGTTGATAAACTCACCGGGTTCTGAAATCTGATTGGATGCCCCTTCAAATAATGCCTGCACATAGTCTGCGTTGCTGCCGGGATGATCGGGTGACGCCACCGCAAATCCATGAGAAGCCAGATGGGAGGCCAAGTAGCGATAGCTGGTGCGGTCTGATCCTAATCCATGAGAAATGACCACCAGTGGAGCTGGGGCGTCTGTATTGGGCACATACACATCCACGTCGAAGGTGCGATCGCGCGCCGCATCATCAAGGGTCAGCGTCGTTGCATCCCACAGATACGGCCCTGTCTGGTTGGGAGGATAGGTCTGATCGAAATCGCTGTTGGCAACAGCCCCAACTCCTTTACTGAACTGGGCTTCGATCAGCGATAGAGCCTCTGACGTGGCATTGGTCAGCTGATCAAGCTCTCGGACAATTTGGAGCCCCCGATCGACATCAATCACAATACTTTGTGTCGGAAACGCCTTGAGAACGTCAATCGGGGTAGCTCCGCCTTCTTCGCCAGCCGCCAGAATCAGGGCCGCCCGGAGAGCATAAAATCCAGAGTTCGATCGCGTCCGGATGACGCTGCCCAATCGATCAAGAATGGCTTCCCCTTGAGTCGTATAGAGAAAATTAGAAAGAGCGACCTGTTCAATATCAACTGAAGACTGGAGCGTTTTACGGACAGAGGCCAACTCATCATCGCTCAGGCGCTTGGTGTAGGCTTCTAAATCAGGCTTGACAATTCCCTCATTGGCAAACGTTTCAAGCGAATCAACGGAAATTGTCACTTGAATGGGACCGTAAAGCACCCGAATATCTTCAGCGGCCAGTGAGGGGGGAGTGGACACAGCCAACAGCCCTCCCAGGCTTAACCCCAGGCTCCCCATCCCTTGAATGACGCCTCTCACTGACTGTCGAATGCTGACACGCATAGCTGATAAAGCGAGCCGATCTGCTGGCTGACTTCGAGACTCAGGAACAGATGCATCAAGGTTGGTGAAGTGAGCTTTGGCCATCATGTAACGTCGCTCTGCTGCTGAGACAATAGATGAAGGAACAATAAATGAACGCGATCATCGAACGACACACCCGAAATCAGTCAGATAGCGCTAGCCACGTAGGTTAAGTGGGATCATGCAAGGCGTAACGCACCTTATGCAAGGATTTTGTACTCAACGCAGTGTTCAAATCGCTATGATTACACTCCACTTTAGCTGCAATCGCAACGAACAGGCTGATTCTTAGCTGAGAAAATGCAGGAATCGACAATCAGATGAAGTTCATATCAACGCATCTTCCTCCCGAATTTAGCTCTTTAGCGCCTACCCACTTACCTCTGGTTCCCTTTCTCTGAATGGGAATCTGCTTTGGAGACTCTGACTTCCGTTTAGGCAGGAGGCGAAGCCCTGCCTGCCTGACAAAAGTCTCTTGCGTAGATTGGGTAGAACGAAGTGAAACCCAACACCAGTAACGGTTTATTTCTGTTTCCCTGCCTCTGGCAGGGAGTCGCTGCGGGAGCCTCTGGCTCCATTTGAATGGGAGCCAGAGGCTCTAGCGGACATTCTCAGCGAGACGCAGGGAACAAGGAAAAGCCTTAGCCCACAGGTCTTGAGCGTTGAGCGAAGTCGAAACGCGGGAATTCAGGTCTTGCCGAACTCTCCTTAATCGCCCTCTAACAGCTCTAAGAGCTGTGCTTCTGAGAGTTGAGGAATGCCCAGTTTTTCAGCCTTTGCTTGTTTCGACCCTGCCTCTTCACCCACAACCACGTAGTCCGTCTTTTTACTCACCGATCCGGTAACTTTGCCGCCTGCTCGCTGAATGAGTTCTTTTGCTTCATCACGCTTGAGCGTTGGCAACGTTCCGGTCAACACAAACGTTTTTCCGGCGATCGCCCCCTTTTCCTGATCCTGACGCTGGGCAGGAGCATCGCCTTCAAACTGCAGTCCTGCTGCTTTGAGCCGCTGAATCAACACCTGATTCGCCTCCACCTGAAACCACTGATAGACAGACTGGGCAATTTCTGGGCCAATGCCGTATACCGCTTCGATCTCTTCCGGAGACGCCGATTGTAAGGCTGCAACCGTTGTGAAGTTCTCGGCTAACAGTTGTGCATTGACGCTGCCCACATGACGAATGCCCAGACCAAACAACACCCGACTCCAGGGTTGCTGCTTCGACTCTTCAAGGGCCTTGAGCAAATTCTGAGCAGACTTTTTGCCCATGCGCTCCACTGGTACCAGATCCTCTTCTGTCAGCGTGTACAAATCTGCCACGGTCTGAATCATGCCCCGTGAGAGAAACTGATCCACCCACTTTTCTCCCAGTCCATTAATATCCAACGCGCCTCGACTGGCCCAATGCACCAGGGCTCCCTTCAAGATGGCCGGACAGGAACGGTTGATGCAGCGCGTCACAGCCTCATCTTCCGGCTGCACCAGAGGCTGTCCGCACACGGGGCATTCCGTGGGGAACTCAAACGGCTGCGTTCCCTCCGGGCGGAGTTCCTTCAGCACTCGCACCACTTCTGGAATAATTTCGCCCGCTTTGCGCACCACAGCGGTGTCACCCACCCGAATATCCAGATCAGCGATAAAGTCCCGGTTGTGGAGCGTCGCCCGAGACACGGTCGTGCCTGCCAACTGCACGGGACGCAGTTCTGCCAGGGGAGTCACGGCTCCAGTCCGCCCTACGTTGACACTGATGTTCTCGACCAAGGTTGGTGATTCTTCTGCGGGATACTTGAGGGCGATCGCCCAGCGTGGAAACTTTTGCGTGAAGCCCAGCATTTGCTGGAGATCGAGGCTGTTGATTTTCACCACCACCCCATCCGTTAGAT